>JAEORM010000008.1 GCA_016840905.1 Candidatus Gerdarchaeota archaeon
AAGACCCCTTCAATAATCGTTTCTAAATACAATAAAGAAAGTACACGTGTAAAAAATTCTTGTAAAATGGATTGATCTCTTGATTGTATAACAACTGCAAATGCTTGAGGATTGTTCTTTAAGGATTTGATGTTTTCAGTTAGGGTTGCTTGATATTCGTAGCGCTCGAGTCTAGATGCAGTAGCAATTTGATTAAGTGATAAAGCACAATTCTTAGCAAATTTAGGCCAAATTTTGCATATTTCGTTTATATCAGTAGAACTAACTGAAGTAAAAGTTTCTTTACGTAATCTATCAAAATTTACTAAACGATCAAATAATTGTTCCTTAAGTACATCAAATAATTCTGCTTCTGACATAAAGACAACCCAAATATTAATCGAATTAAATCCATGGAATTATTATTCCAAGTGAACACTCGTATCTATGTATGATTTTTTCTTAAATTAAATTATTCCCTATGAGGCAAAAAAAAGGATTAAGAAAAGTCAATATCGATCATGAGGGATGATTTTTCGTTCTTTAAAAAGAATTATTTCCCCACAATTAGGGCAGCTAAAATAGATACGAGGATATTGAAAGGAATAAATTTTAAGCCTAACCATTTTACCACAAACATGGCAAAAGCGAAGTTTTTTTAGCTCCTCAGAAGCAGCCCTTTGAAGTTCAGTAGACATTGGCACAACCATTCCTTAAGACCAATTTTGATCTATATCTAACGTCAATTGGAATTTATCTACAAACTATACTCAGAGGGTAAGGTGAAAGTAAAAATAACCATCAAAAATAGATTTAGATAATAATTGGCAGGCGTGACGCGATTTGAACGCGCGGCCACCTAGTTAAAAGCCAGGTGCTCTACCTAGCTGAGCTACACGCCTACAGTTCCAATAAATTTTTTAGACTATCTATTCCTTTTTAAATTTGCCGTTTTGTTTATTTTCTTGTAAAATCTATTATTAGCTTATTTTTTCATTTGAAATATTTGAAAAGCAAAAATTTTGTTATTTTTACACAAAAATCTTTTTTAATGGAAATTTATAGTTTGGATTGGTGGATTTCTTATGGTACAATCAGGAATGGAAGAAGAACTTGCAGAAATTGAAGAGGAGATTGAAGTCGATTCTTTAGAAAGTCGTTTTAACGCTTTTAGAAGAGAGGCTAAAAATCAATTCCTTACAATTCGAATTTTATTATTATCTTCGATTATTATTGGTTTAATAGCAATTATATTACTTATTTGGGTTCTAAAATATGTTCAAATACCTTAAATCTAGTATTTTTTTCTTTTTTATTATTTTTTACTCACAAAAATTGCTTTTAAGTAAAAAAATTCCTCAATAAAATTCTTTTTTAATGTTAATGTCTCAACTAAATCTAGTTATAATTATAGGGAGCCTCTTACCATGAGTCACTCAGATGAAAAAAATATTGAGCTTTTGCTTAGACAATTAGAAGATAGTGATAATATTGATGTCCGTAGTAATGCCGCATCAAAGCTTGGTTATGTAACCATTCAACAGGATAAAATTGTTCCAGCATTAACAGAAGCCCTTGGTGATGAAAATTGGCTTGTTCGTGTTGAAGCTGCAAAAGCTCTTGGTCGTATAGGTAAAGCTGCATGCAAATCTATTGAAGTTTTAAAGAATGTAATGGTTGAACCTCGAAATCGAGCTAAACGTGGAATTTTTTATGAAGTCTTACAATCACTTGAGAAGATTCAAACTGAATCACCTGAAGTAAGTGTTAGCTTAGAAAAGGAAGAGGAAGAACTTAGTCCTGAATTAGAAGAAATAATAGAAGAAGCAATGGATGAAGCTTTGGATGAAACTACAGAAGAACTAATTGAAGATTCATTAGAAGAAGAGGAAGAAGTAGTTAAACCAATTGAGCAAGAGGTTATTGAAGAAAGTATAGAACCTCAAGAAGAAAGCATTGAGGAGATTTTAGATGCTGTTGAGGAAGCATTAGAAGAACCTATATTACCACATTCTGATGAAGACCAGCTTATTGAAGATGTGCTAGAAGAAACTGTTGAAGATGATTTGGAAGAAGCAATTGAAGACATAGTGGATGATTCAGTAGCTGAAGAAGCTATTGAAGATGTTGCTGAGGAAATTGCAGAAGAAATTATCGAATTAGAACATGAATCAGTCAAAGATTTTGAAGCAATTACTGAAGAACCTGAAGAAGAAGTTATTGAAGAAGCTTTAGAAGAGGTTGTTGAAGATGCTATAGAAGAAGCTATTGAAGACATTGTAGATGATTCTGTAGCAGAAGAAGTAATAGAGGACATTTCAGAAGATATTGCTGAAGAAATAATCGAAGATAAAACAGAATCAAGTGATAATATTCCTCTAGATCAAGTTCTTGTTTTCGATGAAAATGAAGACGAAGAAATCAAAAAAAAAATGAGTCAGAAATAAGCGATATCCACAATATTACCTTGAAAATGCCTTCTGGTGAAGATGTTCCTGTAAAAAAGATTACTAAAAACCTTCTAAAAATCGTTCTAGTTGGAGAAGGACAAGTAGGTAAAGGCACTCTCCACAAAGGTTTCTGTGATGATATGTTTATCCATGATTATCGTGATACTATAGGTGTTGATGTAGGATCAAAGGATATTATTGCAAATAATGAGACATTTGTATTGCAATTGTGGGATATCACAAGTCTTGAAAGGTTTGTTATAAACCAAGAATTATTCTTTAAAGGAACTTCTGGAGCTATTCTTATTTTTGATGTTACTAACAGATCCTCGTTTAATAATATAACAAAATGGTTCCATTCTGTTAAACATATAGAAAAGAGTAATACTAACATTATTTTGGTTGGTAATAAGATAGACTTACGTTCATCCAATGCAGAATCAATAACTTCAGAAGAAGGTTTAGAATTAGCTAGAAAACTTTCAGATGAAAATGGTGCACCTATTCCTTATTTTGAAACAAATGCTCTCACAGGCGAAAGATTAGATGAAGTAATTCAAGTTATTGCTGATAATGCTATAGCTAATTTTCTCAAGAAAAAAGAATAGAAGTAATACACTAGCTAACCATTTAGTTAATGGTTAGTTCTTTTATTTTTATTTGATTATATTGGTTTCTTAGTCACAATTTGTGACCTCTTTTTGAGTCTCTGTTATGAGTTCTTAAAAAGTGAATCCGCTTTATAAATAAAAAGAGATATAGTTTATTCAAGAACAAAATTCGGAGACAAATAAAAAATGAACAAACAAACCCAAGAAATCAGACAAAAAATCAGAAAGGATTACGAACAAACCAGAATCAAATTTGCAATGATTGTTGGTGCATAAACTGGTCATTATTACGCAGTGAACTAATATAGAGTGACCAGCTAAAGAATAAAGTAGAAACAAACTAAAAAGGTGAAAAAAAATTGGCTAATAAAAACAAAGATAAAATCAAAGAACAAATCAAAAAGGATAAAGAATTAACCAGAATGAAATACGCACTAATAATTGGTGTATAATCCCTGATAAAGCATTAGGGAGGTAGAAACTGTTCAAGAATTATTTCTTGAGCAATAAATTTTCATTCTGGTTTTTTTATTTGGATTATTTTAATTAATTTTATACCCGATTTTTTCAGTAAGTTCTCGTCGTTCTTTCTTCTGAGCTGCTGTTTCTATTTTATTAACACTTGTTCCATCAACGGCTCCTATTATCGCTCTACCTAATTCCGTTTCACCAATTAAAATTTCTATTTCATTTGCGGATGCGACAAATATAGAGCATACTGCAGGATGATTTTTAATGTGGGGTAAAACATTAATTGGGAAAGCATTTTCTATCATAATAACAAATGCGTGACTTGCACCTATTGCTACAGCATTTTCAGCAGCTAGTTTTTCTAAAGTGGGATCATTTGCTGTTACTCTTGTTAATTTTGGAACAGCTTCATTCATTGCTAAAGCACACTTTATTCCGGGAGCTGCTGTAAGTAATGTCATAAAAAGATTATCAGTAGTAAAAATTGAGAAATTTGCTTGACCAATAATTACTTGGTATTTTAACTCAGGATTTTGAATTTTGACTGCTAATGTTTTTACTGGCAATTTAATAATCACCTATCATTTTTTCTTCTTCATACTTTGCTATTTTTGCTACTAAAATCTTTTCAGTAAATTATAGATATTTATATTGGAAAGTCCATTATTACTATAGAAAAACTATTTGGAATCTATTTTAGTTAGGTGTTTAAAATAAAAAAAGAGATTATCATTAGGAAGGAGAATCGCATCGTATGTCTGATGTTAATAAACGAGAGTATATAGCTTTACCTTTAGACATATGTTATTTTGATCGTGAAAGATATGATATGATGCGTTCTGAATTACCTACTGAAATTGTAAGCTTTAGAAAATATGAGAACGGTTTAATGCGGATACATTTCTCAACTAAAGAAAAAACAAAAGAGGGAGTAAATGAGCGGCAACACCTTTTATGGATTCAAATAATTGAACTTAAGAACCATAAATATGTTAAATATAGATGTGATTGCAAATACTTTGATTATCGACAATTGCGAATAGCAAAACGATTGTTCGGACTACAAGAATTAGATAATGATCTTGTTGTAGTGGTAGACCCAAAAGCTTTTACTCAACAAAAAAAACTATTTAATATAGATAAACATGCATTTATAGCTTTACAAGAAATGTTTAATATACAAATACAAATTTCCATTTAGTTAGAAAAAAAGAGTAAATTTGGCAGCTAACAAAAGTATTTTATTAAAAAAATTCTAATTTCATAAGAAGATCTGGATGTGTTAAAATTGACCGAAGATATAGAACTCGAAGTTAAAAAACTACGAATTTTAACAGCAAATAATGTACTAAATACCTATCCCTACCTCAGCGGAAAGCTTAGAGGTGTATACAAAGTCTGTGTAACAGGTATTTCAGCAAGTGGAAAAACAACTTTAATTAGATGTTTCGATCCTGAAGCGCATGGAAGAGAAGTTCCAAGATATTTCTATGTTGATTATGAAATGTTAAAAGAAAACCCAGATCTCTTTCCTGAATCCAATACTGCTACACAAACATTTGATTTTACCGTTGTTGCTTTGCTAATAAGTGAGAATAATAAAGCTGAAATAATTAGATTTAATGAAATTACTGAAGAAATCATTCTAGACAAGAAAATCAAATGGGTAACAATTTTCTATCTTTTTGGTACACCAGGTCAATGGCGATTCAAAGACATTCGAGCTTTTGCTGAACGACGTTCAGATGGAGTCATATTTATTATTGATCCAATTGATCCAAAATTAAAAGAGAATTTTGAGGAATTCAAAGAACAAGTAATTAAAAATGTTGAACGTAAAGTTCCTATCATATATGCAGTTAATAAACAAGATTTACCCAATGTTTATGGTTCAAAAGAATTAATTAAAGAACTTAAATTAACTGAAAAAGATATTTTTGATATTTCAGCTTTGAAATGCCGAGATATCACTAAACCAATAATTGCTTTAATTAAGAAAATGCAAGAAGAAGAATTAGGTAAGAAAAAAGAATAGAAATTTCTTTTACTTATCCTTCCCTTCCTTATTTTAGAATATATTCAATCAATAGTTAGTAACTTTTCTTTTAAAAAAAAGAGTAGTGGTTAAAAAACCACTAGAGCATTATTAATTGGAATAATTTCCAGATGTAGATCATAACTGTTGATAGGATAGCTAAACCAATCAATGACAGAATTGAACCAACTTTGAATATCTCTTTTACCTTGAAATAACCTGTGGAATAACTGATGAGTGTTGGGGGCGTACCAAAGACTAAGGTAAAGTCGATGCTTGTTGAAATTGCTACTATAACTGCTAGTAATCGAATATCAACATTTAGACCTACAGCAATTGGAATCACCAAAGGTATGAGCATTGCTGCACTTGCAGTGTTACTAGCTATTGCTGTTACTATAACTCCAATACCAGCAAGAACTAAAGCAATAACAATGATGTGCTGTCCTTCAATTATACCCATATTGGAAGCTACCCAATCACCTATACCTGTCGAAACTAAAGCATTCCCTAAACAAAGTCCTCCACCAAAGAGCAATAATGCACCCCAATTAATGTTCTTTATTTCTTTAGGTTCTAAAATATTGAAAGCAAATATCAACACTGCTGCAACTAATGCGGCTATACCCGAATTTAAAGAAAGCTTTCCTCCAAACCATTTCTTTACTGGTTCTTCTAAAAGCCACATAATAATTGTTAACAGAAATATAATTATTGTTGCCCATTGCTTCTTATTCATTTTACCCATTTTCTTTAAATCTTGTTTAAAGGAAATTTGGGCTATTCTCATACTTTCTCTTGAGACTTTAGGTCTAAACATCAATAAAAGATGCCCCCAAAGAACAATAACCATAATTATCACCACTGGTAATCCAAATCCTAACCATTGAAGGAAGGAAATATTCTGCCCTACTTTTGCTAAAGAAGCTACTGCAATTGGGTTTGATGGGGTACCTACTATTGTACCAATACCACCTATTGTTGCTGCATACCCCGCTCCAAGGATGAGTGCTTTACGATATCCTGAAACATTTTTCTCGTTCGTTTCATTCTTTTGTATTTGATCAACCAATGCAATAGCTATTGGTACTGTTACAGCTGCGACAGCAGTATTACTCATCCATAAAGAAAGGAATGCTGTAAAGGCAAGAAAAATCAGGAGGAGTAAATTAGGATTTGATGTAGAATATGCAGCAATTCCTAAAGCAAAACGTCTATCAATATTATGTTTTTTCAATGCTTCAGCTATAACAAAACCACCAAAGAATAATGCTATAACAGGATCGAAGAAAGGTTGTAAGGCTGATGACGCAGGAGAAATTTGTGTTAATGCAACAACTATAGGAACCAACAATGCACCAATAATCGTTGGTAAAATTTCAGTTAACCATAAACCAGCAACAATAACCAGTAAAGGCATGGAAATACCTGCCTTATAAGGCACTGTCATTGAGAAATACGCTACTATAACATCTATACTTAAAGTGTTACTTTTAGTTGTTTTAAGTTCAGTTGGTCGAAGATTCCTATCTATATCTTGACCAATAATGATACCAGAAACGTCTTGTAATTCAAATGATAGTAAAGGTTGGTTTGTTTCATTCAGAACACCAACATAAAATTCTATTTTCGAATTTGTTGCTGATTTATAGGCTTGATTATAAATAATAATACAAGATTTACCGCTACTACCAAGAGGAGTTATCAACTCATTTTTGGTTGTTTTTGCTTCGCTTGCCATAGTTATATTGAAAGAAACAGCAAACTCGTTGGAGGAAAGAGTAAAGGTTAAATCTACTTGATATTGTCCAGGTTCCATATTAGAAGGACTAACAAAATAAATACCAATTGCTAAGCCAATAATCACAGCAGCAATAATAGACATTTTAATGGCTTTTTTATTACGGGATTTTTTCTCATCAGGGGAATTATCTCGTGAAGGTTTCTGATCTTTTTCAGAAATTTTTTCCTCTTCTTCTAAATCGCTTACAGTAGTTTTATCATTAGTTTCAACTTCAAGTTCAGTCAAGGGCTAATTAATACCTCTGATTCAAAGGCTTTTCCTTTACTCTCAGGAGCTTAATTGGAATTTGCCATATTTTTTCGAATCACAGTGTTGATGAAATAAAGGTCTATATAATGTTATTGTCCACTCATAAAGAAAATGAAAATTAATAATTGTACCAAGCAAAAGCAAAGATTTAAAGAGATAAAAGAAGCAAAAGAAAAAGAAAGAAAAAGATACTTGGAAGTTAGAAAAATGTCCATGGAATTCTGTGATGTATGCGGCTCAATGCTTGCACCAAAGAAAATAGACGGAAAAGTAGTGATGGTCTGTCCTAAATGTGGGGAAGGAAAAAAGGAAATTGAGAAAGGGGAATTGCGAACAGAAAAGATTCAACATTCTGAAAAAGAAAAAATGGTCGTAATAGAAAATCCCGATGAATTGACTATCAATCCTACAAAACCAATGCATTGTCCTAATTGTAAAAAAGTGCAAGAAACAGAATACTGGGCGGTGCAAACAAGAAGTGGAGATGAAGCTGCAACACGTTTTTATCGTTGCACTAAATGCAAACAAACCTGGCGTGAATATGATTAATCACTACTAGTAGAATATATTTCAAATTTACAGTTTAACCATATTATATTTTTACGGTTAGAATAGTAAGGGGGAAAAATAACTATAAAAATAATTGATAAGCAAAAATTACTATTCAGACCAGTTACTACAAATTCTTGGTTGGATTTTGAGACTATTTTTGCTAAATTTGGTTACCTTGAAGGTTGTTGGTGTATGTATTGGCGTAGACCTCGATCTGAATTTAATAAAGAATTTGGCGAAGGTAACAAGAAAGCTATGAAAGAAATCGTTTTCTCGGGTAAAATTCCAGGTCTTATTGCATACTATGAAGATGAACCAATAGGCTGGTGTTCAGTAGCACCTCGAGAAGATTTTCCTGTATTAAATCGATCACCTAAATTAAAACCAATAGATAATCTTCCAGTTTGGTCTATCATTTGTTTATTCATTGCAAAAGAATATCGCATGCAAGGTTTAACTACTGAGCTTGTAAAAGCAGCTATTACCTACGCAAAAGAAAATGGTGCGCGTATCATTGAAGCATATCCTATTATCCCAGAAAATAGCCAGAATCCAAAATATGAAGCTTATACAGGTATTAAATCAACCTTTGATAAACTTGGTTTCAAAGTAATGATACAACGTTCAAAGATTCGCCCAATTATGAGATTATATTTAGAAACTTAATTTTGTTTTTTAATTAAAAATAATATATACAAAAACAAATACTACCATTAAAGAGCTAGTGCGATTAACCGAGCAGCTCTAATAGGTTCAGGAATTCTTCCTGTAATTGTTAATTCACTTAAAAGTTTAATCGCTTGTTTTGTTTCAATACCTACCATTTGTATATATACAGGTTCTTCGTTTTTTGCTGTCTTACAAGTGATTGGGGGTAAATACTGTTGTAAAATCGCTAATCTTTTTTCTCCATTAGATAAATGTGTTAAAGCACTTGCTATATCAGTCATATCCGGTAATCTATCTACCACTGAAATAACTGGTAATTTTGTTAATTCAAATAATTGTTTCAAATCGATATAATTGAATCCTGCTATTGTTAATCCCCTAGTTATTACTAATTTTAATTGCTTCCAATGAGTGCTAGAACAGATCATTTCAGCTATTTTCTCTGTTCCATCTTCTCCATCTACAGCTACTGAAGTTTTTAATACTCCCTCTAATAATTTCGTTCCTCTATAAATAGCCCCTATCACTGATACAGCTTTATCTGTTAATCTATTAAATGATGCACAAGCTATACCAATAATTTTTATGCCCTTTTTCAATTCTTGTGCCATTAATCCAATCACCATAAGAATTCATTCTACAATAGATTGTTTTAATCGGTCTATTATTTCCTCAACGATTTTTATAAATGAAATAATCATATTCCCCTTTTCTTTGCTTCTTTCAACTAAATCCTTTTTGGGAATTGTCTCGAGAGAAGATACAAGTAATGTTACCATTTCCTCTATGGACATTATTTCATTCAAATAAGCATAACCTACTAAAGCTTCTACTCCGTCACCTAGATCACCTGAGGACGCACTTGATTGCATAACACATCTTAAACCAGTTTGATGAATAACTTCTGCTAAAGCTTTATCAAAAACTCTTGCACCAACAGCCTCACCTTGAACTTTCGTTTTTGCTAATGAATAAATAAAATTCGTTAGAGTATCACCAAATTTTGCTAGTCCATGATTTCTCATAATAGGTAGTAATAATTTACGTAATTCTTCTGAAATAGTATATTTTCCCATTGAAATTATTCTTCCTGATAACAATTACTAATTACAAATAGTTCTTGTTATATTAAAAAAGATATGATAGTAAAAGTGAAAAGCAATTTAGTTTA
>JAEORM010000094.1 GCA_016840905.1 Candidatus Gerdarchaeota archaeon
AAATGCACTAAATGTCAAAAATGTGCCACAAAAATATGTCCAAGTGGAGCAATTACCTTATCTAATGAAAATTATCCTATTTTTCATGAAACAAAATGCATAGGTTGTAATGCTTGTGTAAACCTCTGCCCGGAGGATGCTATCTGGTCCAGAAATAGTAAAAATCATAAGCAATATAATTTGTATAAGGATTATATTTTGAAATAGGTAAACTAAAAATAAAATTATTGAATATTTGATTTCTATTTCGAACATAAAGAAAAAATCAAATCTATTTTAGATCAATTATATTTATTGGAGTTGAAACTTTTGACTCAAGATAGAAAAATTTTCTCTACAATTGATGACTATATAGCTGAGTTCCCTGATGAAATTCAAGAAATTCTCGAGAAAATAAGGAAATTAATTCTTGAGACCACTCATCATACTGCTATGGAAACTATTACTTATCAAATGCCTACTTTTAAACTGAAAAAGAAAAATTTGATTCATTTTGCTGCTTTTAAAAATCATTTAGGAATTTATCCTACTCCCTCTGCTATTACTAAATTTGCTAAAGAATTATCTACTTATGAAACATCTAAAGGAGCTATCAGATTTCCATGGAAAAAACCAATTCCTTATGATCTAATACGAAAAATCGTTCAATTTAGAGTCCAGGAAATAGAACATAAATGAAATACCATTATTAGGATTAATAAAAGAAAGAAAAGAAGAATAATGATTGTAACCATCATTCTTCGAAGTGAAAGGATACTTGATTTTTTATTTTCGTCTCTTGAGTAAAAATACTTGACTTGCACCAGCTGAAGCTAATATGCATAAGATAACAGCTAAACCTATGCCTGTATTGCTGGTGGTTACTGTGGTATCAAATCCTGCTGCTTCCATATAAGCAAGAGCAGTTTCAATACTATATTCGTAGTATGGTAAATCTTCATCAAAACCAATGGATACCTTAGGCCAATGAGTAACACCTGGAAAACCTAAACCGTCAAGGATTTCCTCAACAATTAGTTCACGAGGAATGATGTGACTGATAGCTTTTCGTACGTTCTTTGCTGATTCCCAACCAGCAATTGGTAATAGTTCACCAGTTCCTATGTATGGATGTTCCATGTTTATAGCCATTTCTTGATTTCCTGGGTCATCAACAAGTGTATAAGTGGCACCAGATATACCAGATAACTGATCTCTTTGGACATAGAATTGTGCATTAATTAAATCAATTTGACCATTTGCTAAAGCTGATAGTGCTCCTTCTGCATTAGAGTAATATTCAAAGTAAATGTCATCAATAATTGGTTCTGATCCCCAATAATCATCAAAGTATTCATTTTTAGTTAGGTGTATTATGGAATTAGTTCCATCATATTCAACTAATTTGTATGGTCCACATCCGAACATTTTTTCTGGTTCGGTAGTTGCCCAAGTAACTGCTTGAGTAGCATGATCTGCTGGATCTATTACTGACCAAATATGTTTTGGTAAAAGATAAGTTGCAAGGTTTGACTCTTGGAAAACATAGTTTTGTAAGAATGTCAAGGAAAATTCTTTTTCACTAACTATTGTTACAGTATCTTCATCAATATATTGTTGATTAAATGATAGTGTAGAGTGACCTAAGTTTGGATCAATTGCTAATAGGAAATTGTATTCTATATCTTCAGAAGTGATGGCTGTACCATCTGCCCAGTAAAGATCGTCTTTTAGTACACAATCATAGGTTAAACCATCAGTTGTAGTATAGGATTCTAAAATACGTGGCTGATAAGAATTATCTTGAAGTGGATCTCGTTCAACCAAACCATTGTAAATTTGATGTAACCATTCAGCATCATATGTTGCTTCAAATAATAATGGGTGGAAGTCAACAAAATCACCATTTGTTGCATAATGGAATTCTTCAACACCTGTTCCTAATGACCAATTTTCCATAGGTTGATAACTGGAAGCCCATAGTAGCCCATCCCAACCTTCAAAATTGGGTACATGTGGATAAAGACTTGTTGGATATATAATACAAAGACTTGGATTATCTTCATAGAGAAGATCTTGAATATCTTTTGCATATTCCATTCGTTCAGAGAAAATAAATGATTGAGTATAGTTACCAACAGCCCAGTCCATATCTTGACTTGCATATTGATAGAAGTTATCACCTAAGGGAGTAATACCATCAGAGGTAAACACACCTGTAGGATCAAAATCAAGTCCCCAACCATTCCCTACGAAAAGAATATCATACCCACCTTCGTCATATGGAGGAATTGGATAAGGTCCAGGATGCGACCAGGTTCTTGGTCCAATTTGTGACCATCCTGTGTGATCAAAGACATCAATTTCAATGCCTATCTTTGGGAATTGTTCTACCATTAAGGTAGCCCATTGATTTCTTGCAACACTTGTATTTGGTGCAAGTAAGCTTATTGAGAAAAATGGTCCAGGATAATTTGGTGCCGCTACAGGTATAGCTATAAAGGTCATTAGACCCAAACTAACCATAACAGCTAAAGGAAGGAACCATTTCTTACATTCCATCTTGATTTTCAATTTTAATACCTCAAATATGTTGAACAATCCAAGAATTCACCTGAATTGCTCATAATTACCTATTGTTTCCATAATAAAAAGGATTCTCATAACTCTGAGAATTGATTCTATAATAAAAGTTAAATGACTATCATTTTTATTAGAAAATTCTCCCACAATTAAACATTCAATTTATTTTGAATTATTGTAGGATGCTACTTTTGGTTTGATTTTTATAGAGCAAATAAATGAAGATAAAATTAAATTTATTCAATAATAACCACCATTATACTTCTTCAACTAAATATCAACAGGGTCTTTATAGCATTTCTTTATTTTATCCTTGATATCTACTGTCAAAGCAATTGCTATCCAACCTACAACTTCCATTACATGACGGATTTGTTCTATGGTTAGCGAATTATAGAGATTTATTGTTTCATCATCTGCTTCATTGATTAAATCTAAAAAGTATTGATCTTTTTTTATATCAAATGTGTTTAATAAGTCTGAAAAACAAATTCCACAACCTTTCTTATCATCAAAAAATTTCTTAAGTAATAATCTGGCTACATCAAATTCAGGAATAATTGCACCCTCTTTGATTTTTTCAGTTACACCAAAAATAAATGATGATGCATACCTACTATAAATTGTCTCACTCACCAGGTTGCCTTCATTAATAGACGATATCCTTTTTCCTGCTCTAATAACTAAATTCGCTTTGATCAATTTATTCAAGTATCTGTAAATTGATTTCTCTGATTTTTTCTCACCGATTCTAGCAAATGCGTCGGTAATTTCTAATAATGTCATTTGTTTTTTTCTTAGTAATTTCAATACTAATGCGAGGTTTTCATCTCTTAGATGTTCGATTATTTTGCCATTTGTAATTACCATTACTGGTTTTTGTTTATGTGTTATTATATCTTGAACATTGAACATTTCCATCGTTATAATTCCTTCTTAGTTCTTTATAGTTAATTTTCAATATATTAAAAGAAATTCTCATAAATCTGAGAATTAATTCGTTTTTCAATGAGAAATGTTTCTGCTCTATTACTTTATACTCAATATATCCAAAGTTCAAATGAGCAACTGGTTTATTGCTCAAAGAAAAAGAAGAAAAAAAAAAATGAAAATTATTAATTACAATTATTCGATAAAAATATCTTTTAATTTTTTACCGACATCTAATTTTGTAGAATATGCTAACCAGCCAGCAAATTGCAACACATAGTTTACACCCATGTAATCTAAATGAGCAATTTTTTCTAGTGTCTCTTCAGAAGCATTTTCAAATAAGCCAATAACAAGATCATCTTTGTCACTATCTAATTGAGAACAGAAATTAGCGAAAATATTTGGATCAGCATTTTTGCCTAAAAATTCTTGTAAAAGAACTCTTGTAGCTTCCCAAACTGGACATGTTTCTGTGCCTTGACATTCACGATCATCAACAGGTGTTACTGTAATAAATGCTATTGCAACTCGTGAATAAATTGTTTCAGTGATTAGATTTGACTCATTTGTTGAAGTAATTCTTTTGCCTGCTTTTGCAACTAGTTTTGCTTGAATTAATTTATGTAAATACCTATAAATGCTCTTATCTGATTTTTCATCACCAATTTTCTTAAAAGATTCCTCAATATCTGATATTGACATTGGTCCTTTTTTAAGGAATTTTAAAACAGTATTTAGATTTTCATCTTTAAAAAGTTCTAATGTTTTTTTGTCTCTAATGATTTTCACAGGTTTTTGTTTGTAACTAATTGCATCTTTTGATTCTGCAGCCATTTTTTTTAGTACGCTCCTTTTTCTATCAACTGTTTCTTTAACCTTTTTTATATTATTTTATATAATCTAAAGTTTTTCTATCTATTATGTACAAATTCATTCTCATTTTATATAAATCTTATTCTTAATATAATAATTGACTAATCTCATATACTTAAAACTAAATTCTCAACTTTGTGAGAATGTTTATATATCGTTTCATCAATATATAGAATGATTAGTATGATTGTGGTGAAAGAAGTGGTGGAAATAAAGAAAAAAATCAATCAAAAAGATGATCCTGAAAAGGATGAGAACAAAACGAAAATTGTTCTAGCAATGTTTTATTCTGATGGTTTAATATAAAAAAGTCATTGTAATCATGCAAGAATAATTAGGTGATCAAAAGATAAAATAAAACACTTCCAATTGTTAGTCAGGAACAATTGGAATTTGCTACGTAAATCCTTCAAAAAGGCATAATCATACTTCTAATTAAAAAGATGTTCACTAAAAAACCAAGCATATTAAAGAAAGCGAGAAAAATTCGCTTTAAATAAAAGAAAGTAAGGGATATTTAATGTCAGGAGTATCTCTTACTCTCACAATTATTTTTCCATCGAATTTAAGCTTTGCTATTTTCGATTCTCAGAAATTTTCCCCATAAGAAAATCTTAAAACACGAAATACTATTCCTAATTTAGGAATAGGTGTTACCTATGGGTAAAATGA
>JAEORM010000095.1 GCA_016840905.1 Candidatus Gerdarchaeota archaeon
GTAAAAATGACATTAGTAGAAAAATATCGACCAAAAGAATGGGAAGATATAATCGGTAATGAGGATATTATTGCAGTACTAAAACGAATGATTGAAAATGACACGGTGCAACATTTATTACTCGTTGGACCAGCTGGTACAGGTAAAACTACTATTGCCCGTATTTTTGCATCAAAGTATTTAGGCGCTGATTTAGATTTTAAATCAGATCATCCTGACTACATGGAAATGAATGGTAGTGATGAGCGCGGTATTGATATTGTAAAGAAATTAAAAAAATATTGTGGTACTCCATCACAAACACCAGGTAAAAAACGGATTTTGTTTATTGATGAAGCTGAAGGTTATACTCCTGAAGCTCAACGAGCTTGGCGTGCAACAATGTCAAATAATCAAAATAACGTCATTATTATATGGGCAATGAATCATCCTGAAAAGATTAAAGAAGATGCATTATTTTCAAGATTTGCTATATTTAAACTCGATCCTCAAGCTCCAGAAGCATTGGGTGAATATTTTACTAAAGTAGCAAATGCAGAAGGAATAACATTCAATAGCGATGATTTAGTTAAATATATAATTACTTATAGTTATTACAAGGGAAAGTTTAGGTTCGTTCTCAATGATACGCTCCAAAAATTAGTAGGAATAAATAGACCTGTAAAGAAAGAAGATATATCTTGGATATATAAAGAATCCTACATTGAATTAATAGAAGATATACTCAACGCTAATGATCCTTATTACGTGTTCTTTAGTTCCTATTCTAAACGTTACATCGAAGCACCAATTTTTATAAATCAACTTTATAAAGAATACATAAACAAGCATGGAAAAATGAGTTTTGAACTTGCTGAAATATTTGGTATGGTTGATGAAAGATGTAGAAATGGTGGAGATGAACTCATTCAAATTGGCTTATTATTAACAGCATTAAAAGGTGTTTAAATGACTACACTTGAAATTGATATAACAAATAATTTAAATAAATCTAAGAGTTTAATGGTTTGTCTTGGTGGTAAGACTCGACTTAAAATTCTCAATTTAATTTCTAATGGACAAAATTGGACAATAACAGACATGGCTAAAAAGATGCATTGTGGCGTTGCTAATCTCAGTCAGCAAGTTACTGAGCTAGCAAAAGCTGGTTTAATTACTAAACAATTATCTCCGATGAGCGGAAATAATATCAAGTATATAAAACCAGTTTATGATAAAATAGAGATTAAGATGTCAAAATGAAGCTAATAAAACCAGTATTATTTCCAATATCCGTTGATTTAATGGAGATATTTAGGATTATAGGCAATAATCAAGCTGATGAAATTGATATATTAGAAAATTATAATTATCAACAACAACATTATAAGCTTATTAATGATTATGTAGATCCTAGATTAATAAAGAATTTCTTTAGAGAAGTCTTAAATCCACTTCAAGAATTAAAGATTAATGACCATTTAAATGGTTTGTTATTACAAATAGTTTCCAGTAAATCAGTTTATAGTGATTATTACTTGTATTTTATATGCGATTATATAAATGATACGGAAAATTATAATGTTGATGATTTCCTTCATTTTGGCATGTGGTTAAAGCAAAAACATGATTTTACTTATAAGAAACATGCAAAAGTGAATTATATTACTTCAATTGATGGTTATTATAATACGATTGTAATACCTAAAATGTGGAGAAATGTATCCATTGGTAATATGTTTAATAGAATGTACAAATTACCTCCTAATTATTTTGACCAATTTGATACACTTAAGAAAGCAGCAAAGCACCTCATAGAAGGTGGAAAAATTTACTTGTTAAATAAACAAGATTATTCTTGGGTTTTGCATTGTCTTGGAGATGATTTTGAAGAAGTAGAAGC
Organism: Candidatus Gerdarchaeota archaeon; assembly: GCA_016840905.1. The sequence goes on from JAEORM010000095.1 coordinate 1,883, forward strand.
ATATGTCTTTCAAAAGAAAATGTCTCCTAAACCCAAATCAAAAACGAAGATAAAACTTTGGTTATAAAAAATGGCTGTGTTAACAGACGAATTAATTGAAAGAAGAAAGGCTTACATCGAACAAACTTGTAAGAAACATAACATTGATAATGTAGATGAAGTCGTTTCTCTCCTAAAGGATGCTTATTCAGAGGTATCAGAAAATCCTCTTTTTAAGTCTTTACCAACAATCAGATTACTTAATAAAGCATTAGGTAGAGTATGTGCCAATTTAGGAACATCTGGTGGAGAAAGATTTAAAGTATTGATTCTAGCTTATGGAAGACCAAAAGATTGGAATCAAGCTGAATATGAGCAAATCCTTGATGCTTGGGGTAAAGGAATTCGTTCCAGAGAAAATCTCAAGAAAGATGGAAAGATAATGACTATGAAGAAAGGTGGTAAAGATGTTGTCGTATCAGAAATTTTAAAATACGAGAGAACTGCCGATGGTAAATATGTAGTCCTTTCAGGTAAAGAAATTGAGGAAGGCGAAATGCCTATCCCAAGAGACACCAATGAATTTTATGGAGATGGTAAGACTGTAAACAAGAATCACACTTGGCCTTTAAAGGAAAGTTGGAACATTAATGTTTATGGTTTGGCTGAAGTAGGTGAAGGATACAAACCTTTCATTGGAAATATTTATAATGATTGGGCTAATCCTAAAAGCGATAAATATTTACCTAAGATTGCTCCTGCTTTTAATATCTATAAAGGAAATTTTGGTGTTGATGAAGGCAAATCAACTGCCAGTAAAATAGTTTTTAACTATATAACTGCTATTGAATTGGATAAAACTATCACTGATACAAGCGAATCCATTATTTATTCACTCGTTGAAAATGGAGTAATTGGATCTTATAAGGAAGAAAAAGGTAGTGCAAATCCTGATAAGTTCTATTTAGTTGATCTTGATGATTTAGCTGAATTCCATGATGAAATAATGGCAAAACGTGAAGATGATGGTTCAATCATGAAAGGTAAAACTGGATATGATTTAACTCATTGGGATCGTTTTGGAATTGGTATCTATTACTTGACAAGTAAGAAAGAAACCAAGAAAGGAAACTTTAGCTTGAGATTTAGGGATTGGACTAATGCAACAAATGGTGGATTTACCAATGAAATCATTGACATGGTTGAAATTGATGATGCAAAACTTCCAACCGAACATATCATTGCATTTAGTACCACAAGAAAACCAACTCGATGGGATTCAGAAAACAAGATTGCAATTGATGATCCAATTAATGGAGATATCACGTTTAATAGCATTCTTGGAATGAAGAAGACAGCGAATGAAATTGCCGAAGGTGAATAATCATGGGCTTCGGCGATGCTAAACCATCTCTTACAAAGGTTGATGAAGATGGCCCAATCTCGGTAAAAAGAAGCCTTACCTGGCAAGTACCAAGTTATGAAGTTCAGTATGGTAAAAATTTAGCTATTGTTGGACAACCAATGGTTGGTAAAACAATGCTAGCATTACTTTTTGGTTATTATAACTCTGAATATAAGAAAGAAATTATTGATGCTGGTTATCCTGCAGTTGTAGAAGTAATGGAAGCTGATATTTTACCTGAAATTCGTAAAATAATGGTTCTCGAAACTGAAAATAATCTTTTAAAAGCCTTAAACTCAGGTGTTGAGAAAGCGTTATTAAAACCATTTGTACAGCGTAGAATGATTCAAATAGCTCCTATTTTAATCTCACGTAAAGAAGCTAAAATTGTAAATGGAAAGCTTGTAAGTATAAGACGTGAAATGATTGAAGAGCAAAAAGAAGAATTTGATGAGGCTGTAAAAGCAATTGTCGCAGATGAGGATGAACATACTCTCTTTATCATAGACTCTATGTCTGCATATAAGAAACTCCTAGATGATAAGTTTGGCTTGATGTACGAAGTCATCTCAAAGCGTGATAGCGCTACTATGGATGGAATAGACACTTATAAGCAAGCTTATTATGCAAGTAGAAATACTTGGTGGGAAAACTTGATGCAAGCAAAACGTGGTTTTAAAGGATGGAATATAGATACTTATAAAGAATCTGAAATTCCTGAACATTGGCGTAAACCTGGAGAAGACGATTTTAGAATCAAATGGATTGGTGGAACTGAACATAATTTAGACATGGTTTATAGAGTAGAAAAACTTCCTAGTGGAGATAGAGATATCCACATTCTTAATGGAAGATATGAACCTTCAACTCTAGAAGAAAGAACATTTCCATATCTATTAGATAGTAGAATGGGTGCAATGCCAGTAATTAACTCAATGGCTGAAAAACTCCTCTTAGGTGAGGAGTAAATCTTTTTTTTTCAAAAATGGTAGATTTAGATGAAATTAAAAATTTATGTATAAGTGGCTTAAGAACTGATGGTGGACATCATAAACAATGGTTCTTAGAAGAAATATTAAAAGAACTTGGTTATGATTTAGAGAAAATTTCTAGAGAAATTTGTAAAGAAGATGCCTCTTATGATAATGAAGATCCAGATGAATACTGGGAACAATATAATTATGATGGATTGTTTTGGGAAAAGGGTGTACCTCCCTAATCCATTACAAAAATGATCGATTTTAAAGTAAATAATGGAAATCTCATTGCTTTCTTAGAAAAATGCGCTTGCAATGGTGTTGTACTCATAACATCAACTGAGAAGGTAAAGAGAAATTTCTTTAATAATTTCTATTTGAATATCGATAAAAACGAAGAAGATAAAACCAGTAGCACTATTACAGTTAAAGCTGTTGATTCTGAGGAAAAGAGAATGTTTATCAAGCATATCTTAAGTAATGTTGAAGTAGATAATGGTGGACTATTCTCTGTTACTGATGTTGATTTAATGGTTGGTTTGCTTAAAAAAATTCCTACAAGAAGAACAATTAGATTTGTACATAATAACAATAGTTTAGAAATAAAAACTGCTGATGAAGGAACTTTTTATGGATTTAAATTAAGACAAGAAAC
>JAEORM010000096.1 GCA_016840905.1 Candidatus Gerdarchaeota archaeon
AACAAGTGCCTTCTCATTGATAAGTTCCATCTCTATTTCCTTTGTACAGTTTTCAAAGAATAATAGGAAGAAAAAAATAAAAAATAATTTAGTAATAATTGTAGCGCTCTCCCAAATGGCGAGCGCAAAAAAAATAAGTTTTTTACTCATATTAATAATCTAGTGTTGCAGTTAAACCACAGCAACCTCCTGGCCTGGTTGCCGACCAGTGATACATATTCCACCTGGGCGGGAAAATTCTATCAGAATCATCTGGATTGCTAGGATTTACGCCAAAGTATGAGCGATATACAGCGGGTTGTCCAGTCTGTGGATTTATGCATGATTTCAAATAAGAAGCGCTACCATTGAATGAGTAGCTATTTCCATAAAATTGTGCATTATAGTATACTTTCATTATCCATTCACCATTTACGTTAATATCGGCAAATTTATATTTCCAATTCCTTAACCAATTTCTTTCCTGGCATTGAACATACAATTCATTATAAAAATCAAAGTGATGGTTTTGAGGTATATAATACAATACTTCAAGAAAGATTCCGATCTTAATACGTTTCTCTCCGCTTTTTCCACCACCACTTGACACCCAGGGAGACTCAATTAATCCTGGACCATCAAATATACCCTTAAGATTCGTGTTGGCTACTAGAAATACAATATCGTCATATTTTTTGCCTATATCAGCTTTAATTAATTTATCGATGTCATCAAAATTACCATTTGTAAGAGCTTTGAGTGCATTTTCTGATACATGATATATTGTATCACCAATACCAACTAATCCTTGTTCATTCACAAGCTCTACAAATCCTCGACTAATAGCAGCATAGTCCCAATATTCATCATCAGTTCCCTTGTCAATTACTTTAATTATTCCTTTCTCAAGATAATTGTAATATGCGTCTGAATGCACTTTCAACCCTGCTGCTTCAATTTCTTCAATGGAATTATACTTAGAAATTAGTTCATCTTCCCATTTATCTTCCTCAGATATTATTATATCAAATATCCTGCGTTGAGACAAAAATCCTGCACTCTCTTCCCATTGTTTTCTTTCAGGCTCCGTGAAATTTGTTATTTGCAATTTAGTTTCTAAAAAAGAGTTCATAGAATTAAACATTAGAATTCCATCTTGGACGAAAAACGAAACCTTCTCTGGTTTATTATCTGGAATATCTTCCTTCATTAATTCCTTTTTTTCGCAAGATGAAATCAAGAAGATGCAAATAGTTGAAAGAGCCAAAATTGATCTTAATTTGGCTTTACTAAAAAATGAATTTTTCATAACATTAATTTTAAATGGTTAATATTTAATCTAACGCAAAGCAGCATAATAGCAGCTTTTCTTATTTGCTTAATTGGTAAATAGACAAAATGTTATGGCCAAAGGCCTATTTCCTCACTATTAAAACCCTGAATTCAACAATTTCACTATTATATTCAGAATTTAAAAACATAAAATATCTCTGCTCACTGGTTGAAAACCATTATCAATTCCCAATTATCTCTAACGAAATTTCAATTCCAAGGCGCAATTTCGAAAAAATATCCTTAATGCCAAACGTTTAGTTTATAAATAGTTTTATTTATTCTGATTCTTAATATTAAATGGTTAGTTTGGATATACGGTCAGAACGTTAATAGTAATTCAGTAACAAATATCCAAACAGTAGAAGGGGAGAGGCTGCCTGTTTAATGCCGGGGGCAACACTCTTTTTGCGGAGCGGAGCGGAGTGAAATGGGTGTGGCTACTAGAACTTTTCATTTCAACTGTCTGTTTAATTTCATAGGATCGATAATAATAAATATAGAACCGATATTGGGATTTTCGTACATAATTCTAATAGTATTTCAAACTCTTATAATCTTCATAAAGAGTTAATTCAATTTATTTTGATTTTATTTTTCAATATAATAACTTGTATTAGATTAGAAATTTAAGGCAAACTTAGGCTCAAAATTATCTTTTTTAAGGCTGTTGATGAAAGCAAAAATCTTTATATGTTACCGTAGAGATGACTCTGTCGCTAATGCTGGAAGATTATATGATAATCTTGTTCTAAATTTTGGTACGGGAAGCGTTTTTAAAGATATTGATTCAATTCGCTATGGTGATGATTTTAGGAAAGTAATTCGAGATACAATAGATAATTGCGACATTGTCCTAGTCGTAATTGGAAGGAATTTTACAAAAATTAAGGATGATGATGGAAAAATAAGAATGTTTAATGAGGCTGATTTTGTTAATCTTGAAATTGATAGAGCTCTAAAAGAAAATAAAACGGTTATTCCTGTTTTTGTTGATGGCGCGAAAGTGCCTGCAAAAGAAGAGTTACCAGAAAATTTGGAAGAACTTATTTACAAAAATGGAATCAATCTAAGATATGATAGTTGGCCTAATGACATTTCTAAATTATCAGAGCAGATGTTCGAAATAATACAAGATCTGGTGGAAAATGATGAAGAGAGCGAAAAGAAAAGAATCAGTGAGCAAGAACAATTAATAAATAAGGCTGAAAAGGAAAAAAGAGAACTTGATATAAGACGAACTATGCGTGCTTGGAAGCAACACGAAGAGAAGAAATCGTCCGAAAAAGCAAAAATAACATCTAGGAACAAACATGATGATAGGTTCGTAATTTTGGGAGATGCTAATGAAATACAAAAATATAGCACTGAAAAAAAATTTCGCAAGGTTTATCGAAAACAAGAAGAAACTAAATTAAAAGGTATTTGGGGCACTTTGGGATGGAAAAATGACACCCCATTCCATTCAACTTTTATATGTTCTAAATATGGAAATAGTGATGAAGATAAAAGAGATATTTCTACCGGAAGGATTATAGACAATATTGCCAGTTTTAATAAAAAAATTGAGAATTATTCAACTGATGTACTTGAACGGTATATTAATTTCGATTATTCTGACTTCGATATCAATTGGTCGAAAGTAAAGTATACTTATGATATACCTCAACTCAGATTAGAATTATTTGTAAATGCAAATGAAGGAGCGCTGGTATATTATTACCACCAACTGAAAGAGAATTATGGTCGATTGAATGATGAAGAGGTATTCGAAGAGTTCATTCAATGTCAACAAACAGATAATGATTTTAGTTCAAGACGGGAGAGACTAACTTATTATATCAGAATTCTTCCTCCCTATAAGTACATAATAAAAAATACTGGAGAAATCGAATGGCGAGAAGATAAAAGAGATACTTCCTTCATAATCAAAATATTAACATTTATACGGAACGAAGGTACATCAAAATCATTAATGAATGAATTTTTAAGTCATTCAGAAATCAAACTAAATACTCTTACCAGAGATGCAAGTGCAAGTTTTTCCTTATTTGGTGAAAGCCAAAATGAGCTTTTAATTTACGATAACAGTATTGAAAATAGCTCTGTATCCTTATCTAATAATCTTAGATTCGATATGAAAGGAGCGTTTTTTAATGTTGGTATAGATAAAATAATAGATAGGAATAAAAAAACACTACTCCTTATTCATGATATAGCCTCAGATACCTTTCATACTTTCAAACGGCTCATACAACTTGAAAACAGAAAAGCACAATTCGAAGATTTGCTACAGAAAACAAGA
>JAEORM010000097.1 GCA_016840905.1 Candidatus Gerdarchaeota archaeon
GGTTATTCAAAAGAATTCATGGATGATATTTTTTCAAGGACGAGTAAAGCTCTTTTAACTCAGCCTCATAAAGAAGATGAAGGGGTTTATAAATTAGCTATGTTAAAAAATATAATAAAGGTTAAAGAGATAGATGCTGATGCTGCGATTAAAATAAGAAACGAGTTCAATCAAAGTATTTCTGAAGAGATTGTTAATAAGTATAGGGAGTATCTGGTTGATAAAATGGGAATGAATATCAATTACAATTTAGTTGAAACACTTGATTAGTTTTTTGTTTTGAGTAATAAAGTAATGTTATCACAGAGCTAAATAAGTGATTGAATAATATATAAATATTATGTACACTTTTGTATATTCTATTTAATTTACTAAAAATAAAAATAAAGATAAAGATGATGCTTTCAAAATTTTTCTCACTGATGTCAAAGGACATTGCGATTGATTTGGGTACAGCAAATACATTGGTTTATGAAAAGAATAATGGTGTTGTTCTTGATGAACCTTCGGTTGTTGCCTTGTTGGATGAATATGGTAAAACGACTCCCTGCGCATTTGGTAAAGAGGCGAAAATGATGTTAGGAAGGACTCCTGCAAAAATTGAGGCTATTCGACCTATGAAAGATGGAGTAATTGCTGATTTTAGAGTTGCCGGAGAAATGATAAAATATTTTATTAGACAAGTAAGTCAGGCAAAAAGTTGGTTTGGTCCATTAATTATAATTTGTGTCCCATCGGGGTCTACTCCGGTAGAACGAAAAGCGATTCAAGATTCTGCTGAAAGTGCTGGCGCAAGAGAAGTGTTTTTGATTGAAGAGCCAATGGCTGCGGCGATTGGGGCAAATTTACCTGTTACAGAACCAACAGGATCGATGATTGTTGATATTGGTGGTGGTACTACTGAGGTTGGAGTCTTGTCCCTTGGCGGTATTGTTTATGCTAAATCTGTTAGAGTTGGTGGTGATAAAATGGATGAAGCAATTATTTCATATATTAGACGTCATCATAATCTTTTAATTGGGGAATCAACTGCTGAAAAAATTAAAAAAACAATTGGTGTTGCTTGTGCACCTGAAGATGGTACTGAAGGAAATACTATGGTTGTTAAGGGTAGAGATTTAACGACTGGAGTTCCAAGAGAATTAGTTTTAACTGAAAAGCAAATTGCAGAAAGTTTGCAAGAGCCGGTTGATCATATTATTGACGCTCTTAAAGTTGCTTTAGAGGCTACACCACCAGAACTTTCCTCTGATATTGTAGAAAGAGGAGTCGTTTTAAGTGGTGGCGGATCTTTGTTAAAGAATTTGGATCATGTAATAAAGACTGTAACTGGATTACCAGTTTATGTTGCTGATGATGCTTTGCTATGTGTTGTAAACGGTACCGGTAAAGTTCTTGAAAATATTAAAATGTTTAGAGCTACGTTATTTAAACAAGATTAAAGAATGTCATATAAAAGTAATAGACAGGCTAGAATAAATGATTTTTCTAGTATAAGTTATTATATAATGGTGGTTATTAACAAGCTATCATTTGGTTTTCTTGTCTTTATTTCTTTTGTATTAATAGTATTTTCAAAATCCAATGAAAGATACGCTGAAAATGTTAGATATGCATTTTATTTTGTTGCAAATCCAATGATTTTAACAATTGAAAAGCCTATAAACTTTAGTTTATGGTTTGTTAAAGAGATTAAAGAGTTTGCGTTTCTTGCAAACGAGAATCAAAAATTATCTGTTGAAAATAGTTATTTTAGGAAGAAATATGTGGAGAGTTTAAATATTCAAAGTGAGAACAAGGAGCTTAAAAAGCTTTTAAACTTTGTCACTTATAAAACTGAATTTGAGTATCAAGTTGCGTATATTAAAGGAAATGTCAAAGGTCAAGATTCTAAAAATATTGTAATTACAGCTGGTTCTGATGATGGTTTATCTGTTGGTGATGTTGTAGTTGGTAGTGAAGGTGTTGTTGGTAGAGTTATGTCAATGACTAAAGATAGATCACGAATTATTTTAATCACAGATTTAAATTCAAAAATTCCAGTAATAATTGTTAGTGAAGATCAGAGAAATAAAGGTATGTTAGTTGGTACTAATTCAGATCGTCCAGAAATTATTTATTTAAGCGAGGAAAATAATATAAAAAAAGGGGATAAAATATTCACTTCTGGCGATGGTGAAATGTTACCTTCCGGATTATATATCGGGAATATTTTAAGTGTTAATGATGAGCAAGCAAGCGTTGTACCTGTAGAGGACTTTAGTAATTTAGATTTAGTATTAGTTTTAAAAAAAAATAATTAAAGAGGAAGAAAAACAAAATGGCAATAGTAAGAATTAAGAGATTAGAAAATAATTTGGATTTGGCACTTCCAACTTATGAGACATGTAATAGTGCAGGTATGGATTTAAGAGCTGCTATTGATGAGGATATTGTTTTAAAAGTTGGTGAAAGAAAGCTTATAAAAACTGGATTTTCGATTGCATTGGAACCTGGGTATGAGGCGCAAATTCGTCCAAGATCTGGATTGGCGTTGAAAAATGGGCTAATTGTTTTAAATACACCAGGGACGATTGATGCGGATTATCGTGGTGAGGTTTGCATAATTCTTGCGAATTTAGGAGCTGAAGATTTTATTGTTCAACGAGGAATGAGAATTGCACAGATGGTTATTGCGCCATGTATTCAAGTTGATTTTGAAGAAGTGGATAGTTTAGATGAAACTGATAGAGGAGCTGGCGGTTTTGGTTCGACCGGAATTTAATTTGGTCGAGTTTACCAAGTAATTAATTACTTAAATTTTTACCGGAGTTTTGTTATGTATAAGAATATTGGATTAATTTGTAATGATACAAAAAAGGCAATTGAATTAAAAAAGTATCTGATTAAAAAATATGGTTTTAAAGAATTTAAGAAGGGTAGTAATTTTGATGTTCTTTTAGTGCTTGGTGGTGATGGGTTTATGTTAAGCACGGTTCATAAATATATAGATTTAAAGATTCCGTTTTATGGTTTGAATTGTGGTACGATGGGATTTTTAATGAATAATCTTGATAAAAAGAAAGATTTATTGAAACAGATTGTGAATTCGGAAAAAGTTCAAACAAGTCCATTGGAGTTTAAAGTTAAGGATGTTAGTGGAAAGATAAGTAATGAAATTGCGATAAATGAAGTTTCTGTGTTACGTTCTACTCATCAGATGATTCGGGTTAAGATTGAAGTGGATGGAATTGAGAGAATGGCTGAATTAAGAGGTGATGGGGTTTTGGTTTCCACTGAAATTGGTAGTGGTGCTTATAATTTTTCTGCGAATGGGTTTATTCTTCCGTTGAATGGGCAACTTTTGTCGTTGGTCCCTGTTAGTGTTTTTAGACCAAGGGGCTGGAGAGGTGCTTTGTTGGATATTGATTCAAAGATTAAATTAACAGTGCTTGATCCTGATAATAGAAAAGCAGATTTAACCGCAGATTATCTGGATTTTAAGAATGTGAAAAGCGTTGAAATTCAAAGTAGTAAATCTAAAAAAATACATTTTTTATTTAATTCTGAATTACCTGTTAAAAATAAGATTTTGAAAGAACAATTTTCGGGTGAGTAGTGATAAATTGATTATATATAAAAAATCAACTAAAATGCTTGATTGTTAGTGAATTTTGTGTATAATAGTTGTACTATTTTATTTTTTTATTAATAAAAAAAGAGTAAAAAATGAAAAATAAAGAAAATAAAAGTGGAAATAATGTTACATTGCTGATGACTGATATAGGGTCTATAGCTGTGACAGAGAAAGAGATAAAGGATTGGATTGATGTAAATAGTGAAAATTTGGAAGGTA
>JAEORM010000098.1 GCA_016840905.1 Candidatus Gerdarchaeota archaeon
AAATCTTATACAGATAAAAAGATTACCATAGTTTCCAAGGAAGAGCTTCCATATACTCGTTGAGAGACCGAATGGTTTCACCATTTGTATCTCTCTTTTTCAAAACTTTGACTAAAGCTAATGCCAGTTCCAGATTTGTAATCACAGGCACGTTGAATTCAACAGCTTGTCTTCTAATAATATAGCCATCTGTTAAAACATCGGACATCTTTCTATTTTCTCTTCCCATGGGAACATTAATTATTAAATGAATTTTTCTTTTATGAAGATAATCCAGAATATTAGGTCTGGCACTAGTTTCCATTACTTTATGTAACACGGAAACATTTTCTAGGCCTGATTCACGCAAAACTTTTGCTGTATTTTTTGTCGCGTAGATTTTAAATCCTAGCTTTGATAGATCTTTAGCTATAGGTACAACTCTTCTCTTAGGCTCCTCACCGCCAACAGTTATCAATACCGATCCCCCTTGCGGGGGTATTCTAAATTCGGCAGATTGAATTGCTTTTGAAAAAGCGTCTTCAAAATTTTCTCCCAAACAAGCCACCTCACCTGTACTTAACATCTCAACACCTAAAACTGGATCTGCGCCACTCAAACGCATAAAACTAAATTGTGGAACCTTAACACTTACATGAGATATCGTTGGAAGTCCACATACAGGTCAATCTTTACACTTTTTATTGAGTATAGCCAAAGTTGCAAGTTCAATCAAATTAACTCCTCGGGTCTTGCTTACAAAAGGTATTGAACGAGAAGCTCTTAAATTGCATTCAATAACATAAACTGTATCATCCTTAACAAGATATTGAATATTAAATGGTCCCTTGATTTTCAAAGCATTGACAATCTTGTATGTTACGTCGTCAATTTTATTCTGAATAAGAGGTGATAGAGTTTGAGGGGGAACGCTAATACTCATTGTTGCGTCACCACTATGAATACCAGCATTTTCTACATGCTCAACAATAGCACCTATAATGCAAGTTTCTCCATCAGAAATACCATCAACTTCAACTTCTTTGGCTTTATCCATAAATTTAGAAATAACAACAGGTTGATCACGAGATACCAAAGTTGCTAATTTAAGAAAATTTTCCAAAGAGACTTCATCATATGCTACTCTCATAGCAGAACCTGATAAGACATAGCTAGGTCTAACAAGCACAGGATAACCAATTTTATCAGCAAAACGTTTGGCACTAACAATAGAAGTTAGTTTACTCCAACTTGGCTGAAGAATGTTAAGTTCATCAAGCAGAGCACTAAATTTGGATCTATCTTCAGCTAGATCAATATTTTCAGCTGAGGTACCTAATAATTTCACACCCGAATTGGCCAACTTCATTGCTAAATTATTTGGAATTTGTCCTCCAACACTTGCAATTATTCCTAAGGGATTCTCTTTCTCGTAGATATCTAAAATTCGCTCAGTAGTTAATTCTTCAAAATATAATTTATCTGAAACCTCATAGTCTGTTGATACAGTTTCTGGATTATAATTGACCATTATCGCTTCTTGAATGTTGTTTTTCTTAAGAGCCCAGATAGTGTTTACACCGCACCAGTCAAATTCTACACTAGAGCCTATCCTGAAAACACCTGATCCTAAAACGATAACCTTACTTTTATGGTTTTTAAGTTGAATATCGTCTTCATCCCCACCATAAGTTATGTATAAATAATTTGTTTTTGCAGGCCACTCAGCTGCTAAAGTATCAATCTGTTTTATTACAGGAAGAATGTTATTGAGTTTTCTAAAAGTTCTTATACTTAATTCATCAGTTTTTTGACAAATAGCAATTTGTTCATCAGAAAAACCAATTCGCTTTGCTTCTCTTATTATATCTACCGCAGAAGTTTCATCAATTTTTAATGATCGGAGGTCTTTTTCCATATTAATGACATTTTGAAGCTTGTAAAGGAAAAACGGATCAACGCCACTAAGCTCATAAATTTCTTTAATAGAGATGCCAAGTTTTAAAGCTGTTATTATTTTAAAAAGACGCTCATCAGTTGGATTAGCTAAAATATCTTTTATTTGTTGGATTGATTCCTTTTCAAAATCTTCATTACATACCAGACCTTTTTTGCCATTATCTAACATTCTAGTAGCTTTTTGCAACGCTTCTTCTAGACACCGACCAATAGCCATAACCTCTCCCACAGAACGCATCTGAGGACCAACATGGCGATCAACTTTCTTAAATTTCTGCAAATCCCATCGCGGTATTTTAATTACTACATAATCAAGAGCAGGTTCAAAACAAGCTGTAGTGACTTGTGTTACTTTGTTGGTAAGTTCAGGTAAAAGATAACCTATTGTTAGTTTAGTAGCTATGTACGCCAATGGATAGCCGGTGACTTTGCTTGCAAGAGCGGAGCTTCTTGACATTCTTGAATTAACCTCTATCACTCGATATTCTTCTGATTTCTGATGTAAAGCCCATTGAATATTGCATTCTCCAACTATTCCTAAATGGCGTATAGCCTTTATCGCAGAAGAGCGCATAAGATGATATTCTCTATTTGTTAGCGTCTGAGAAGGAGCAACAACACTTGAGTCCCCGGTATGTATACCCATAGGATCCACATTTTCCATATTACAAACTATCAAACAATTATTAGCATAATCACGCATAACTTCATATTCAAGTTCTTTCCAATGACCTACATATTCCTCAACAAGAACTTGAGAAATTCTACTCTGAGCCAAACCCAATCTAACAATTTTTTTGAGTTCAGAATCATCTTTTGCTATACCAGCTCCTTTGCCTCCTAGAGTAAAAGCCACTCTTATTATAACCGGATAGCCTATTTCATGAGCAATTTCTAAAGCTTTTCTAATCGAGGTAGCAGCTTTACTTCTTAAAGGTGGAACATTAGCATCAAGCATGGCCTGTCTAAACCGCTGTCGATCACCAGTATCTTCTATAGCTGAAATAGGTGTACCCAATACTTTTACATTATATTTTTTTAAAATTCCTTTTTTCGCTAGTTCTAATCCACAATTAAGAGCCGTTTGTCCACCAAAACCAAGAAGAATTCCATCAGGGCGTTCCTTTCTTATTACTTTTTCAACAAATTTCGGAGTGACTGGAAGCAGGTAGACTTTTCCAGAAAGACGGGGATCCGTTTGTATAGTAGCAATATTAGGATTAATAAGAACAGTTTCTATGCCTTCTTCAGCTAGAGCTTTTAGACACTGACTTCCAGAATAATCAAATTCAGCAGCCTCTCCAATTTTTATTGCTCCACTGCCTAAAACCAGTACTTTATGAATCCAGTCAAACTTTGGCATATTAATGGATCTCCATTAATTTTAAAAATGTATCAAAAAGAAATTCAGTATCATAAGGACCTGGAGCTGCTTCAGGATGCCATTGCACAGCAAACACTGGTCTGCTTTC
>JAEORM010000099.1 GCA_016840905.1 Candidatus Gerdarchaeota archaeon
AAAATTTCTACTTTTTTTGATAGACCATACTTGACAATTAATTTCAATGATTTTATCAAGAAAATTGAGGAAAGTATGCCAAATAATTCTCCTTTAAAAGAACTTCAAATAGGTTCCATCAACCAGCTTACAAATGAAACTTATATTTTAAATGACTTGACTTTAATACAAGCAATTTATAAGTCATTTTCTAGCTAGTAATAAAGAAAAAAAAGAAAGAGCATTTACTGCTCGAATTGATTTAGTTTAGTACTAGGAACAAAGTCATTATTAGGAATAAATTCTTTATTAGGAAACCTTCTCGATTTAATCAATTCAGCAAATCCTAATAATAGTAAACCTAGGTTTTTTACTATTTCAAAAACTAAAACTCAGTAGAACTAATACCTTAATACAAGGTAAATATCTATGAGATTTTTGCTTTACTTGGGAAGAGTGATAGTGCTCATCAAAAGTTATTAATTTCTAGTTTTTCAGTGCTTTAAGAATCATTGCTTCAAATACCTTGTAATAGTTCTCTTTGATAGTCTCATGCATTTTATCATGAGATTTTTTAGATTTGGTTGAACTTACTGATTGAAAAATAGGAATAACCTTTGAGATAAATTCATCAGCACAACGTTTACAGAGAGTTCCTTTTGGCGTTACATAATTACTTGCAAAAAAGAGTTGTTTTAATTGACCTTCTCGTCTAATATCAGTTATCATTAACCCACTTGTTACTCCAGATTTTTGCCACGTTTGTTGACCTGCTGATCCTACCATTTCATATTTATTACTTTGATCTACCTCTTTTACATCCATAGCAATTTTCGAGCGTAAGTTTTCAGGTAATTTTTTATTTGCTTCAGTAAGAAGCAAGTTAACTTGATTCCGACAATACTCTGTCCAATTTGTTTTTGGTGGCATAGCTTGACCACAATATAAGCAGCTATCACTAGTTTTCCTTTCTAATAATTCCAAGTATTTAGAACGTGTTATTGTTCCTGGTATAGCTTTAATTTCCATCTCCCATTGTTCTTTTGTCATTTGTTGTTTTACTTTGAGTTTTTGTGTTTGTTTCATCTCAGTGATTTTAGCTTTTAATGCATCTGATGATAAACCATCAATTTCTTTTCCATACACCTTCAAACTACTCTGATCCATATCTCTAGCAATTTCAGATGGAAGGTCTTTATTACCACTCAAGTCTAGTCTTTTAAGATTTGGCATTTTTTGGAGATTATTCACCATCTTCAAGTTATTGTTGTCTAATAACAACTCTTCAATCATAGAATTCTTCTCTAGTCCATCCATAGAGGTTAATTTATTGTTGCTTAAATGAAGGTAAGATATTTTTGGTAGATGAGACAATTCCTTAAGATCTTGTAAAGAATTGTTTTTTGAGTATAGCTGTCTGAGATTCACTAAAGATTCTATTCCGGCTAATGACTTTAGCTTATTGTTATCAACAACAAGAATAGTAAGTGTAGAAAGGTTTTCTATACCATGAAGTGATGTTAAGTCATTGTTAGCAATATTTAATGTTGTTAAATTTTCCAGATGGTCAAGTCCTTCAATTGTACTAATGTTATTGTTTGTTAACAAAAGACTTTGCAGATTTCTTAACTGCTCTAATCCTTCTATTTTCTCGATGCTGTTACCAATTAGATTTAATATTCTTATTTCAGTTAATTTTTCCAAACAAGAAATTTTTCGTATCTTGTTTGAACTTAGATTTAGATTTGTTAGTATTGGTTTTGTAACATCTAAATTCTTAATCTCTTCAATTGCTTCCAACTTCTCAGACATAAGAGTAAGTGTTCCAGAATTTTTCTTAATTGTTATTAGAGCTGGTGCTTGAAGTCCTCCTTGAGCAGCAAAATAAACTTGATATTTCTTTAATCGTTGTTCAAAATCCACTATTAAACCCAAGTATCTTATTGCTTGAAAGAGATATGTACACGCACCTACAAAATCCTCTTTTTGGTCCAATAATGATATCAACAAGTAATAAACCTGAGAATATTTAGAATCTATTGTTAAAGCTTTTTTATAAGCAGATATTGCTTCAATACTATTTCCTAAACCTTCTTCAATTTGCCCCAACCATTTCCAATATGTTTTAGATTTCTTTGTTTTATCATTCATTAAAGCTAGAAGTTTCTGAGCAAGAGAGAACTCCTTTTTTTCAATTTTAATCTGGCAAAGATATATTAAAGCTAAATCATTTGTTGGATCGGTTTTTAAAATCTGTTCAAAAATTGCTTGAGCTTCATCAAATTGTTTTTTAGTATGAAGATCAAAACCTTTTCTTAATTGCTCCTCCAATGACAAGAATAATCAACCAAGAGTTTATTCATTTTTATATTAATAAAAATTGTTTTTTTTTAAAAAAAGTTGAAAAGAAAGAAAAAAAAAATAAAAAATCATTTACTGTTCAAATTGATTTAGTTTATTACCAGGAACAAGGTTATTATTAGGAATAAGCTCATTATTAGGAAACCTTCTCGATTTGATCATTTCAGCAAATCCTAGTAATTTTTGATGATATTCTTCCAAATCCTTCTTTCTCTTCTGTTCTAACAACCACCAAGCTAAAACAGATAGAGCAATCCCTGCTATACAGACACTCATAACAATCCAATATTTTGCTAAAGCAGTTATAAAAGCAACCAATAAAAAGCTGAATCCACCTACAACACCACAAAAACCAGAAAAGAAGTTTGCGCCATGTTTGAATTTTGCTTGTTGGAATTGTTGATATTCATTTGGGGTTAAATAGGATAAACAAGGACTACAAAATGATTTTTGTCCACATTTATCACAAACAACAACCCCACATGCTGGACAGACCAATGGTTCAGTACCAACTATCTGATCATATTTCCCACAACTCGGGCACGTATATTTTACCATGGGTATAGTAATCTTTGCCATAGCAAAAAATCACCTAAAGCTCTTAAAAACCTATTGAATAAAAGAAGAAAATGAGTAAGAAATTTTTTTGACAAAAATAAAAAAATATTGAATTATCTTTTATTATCAAAATACCCGTGAATCATTGTTCCTAGTAAGGCACCCACAGCAAAAGTAACTAATATTGAATACGCTCCAATCAAAAGACAACTAAATAACAACGTAAGCATACTTCCAAAAAGATTACTCAAACCTAATGAATCGATAGATGTGAAAATAGCTCCAATAATAAAATAAACTATAGTATAAATTATCCCTGTATAACTCGAGTATCTCCAAGAAACCATT
>JAEORM010000100.1 GCA_016840905.1 Candidatus Gerdarchaeota archaeon
AGCTTGGTGTTTTGGAAAACATGATAGACCTTGGAAGGAACGACCAATTTTTGGTAAAGTGCGGTATATGAATGCAAATGGATTAAAACGCAAATTTAATGCAGATGGGTATATTGAAAAAATAACTATGCTGGAAAGAGAATTATAAAATATTGAATATTTTATGACTTTGAATTGATATACCAAATAAATCGGTAGGTAATACTTCAGCAATAGTTTCTGTTATTTCAAATAATTTCTTAGGAGAAATGGGTTTGACACCACCAACCGGGGTAACAGGTTGAACAACAATTGGAATAACAATTTCCCGTAACCTATCAGCATACATTCGAACATCCTCTAACAAGGTTTCCTCTGTAACAACTACTTTAGCAAAAACTTTGACTGGAAAGTTGCTTAAGGAAGTCATTGATTCAAACTCTTTATCAACCAATTTTTCCCAATCACTATTCTTTACACTTTTAGCACTTCGGTCTTTAATATCAACACAAGCATAACTTAATTGGGAAGCAACTTTCTCTATTCGTTTAGGATAATAACCATTAGTTTCTAAATAAATGGGAAGCTCTAAATCATAAAGCCTATTTACTATTTGATAGAAAAATTTCTCCTGATAAGTAGGTTCACCACCAGTTAAAGAGATTGAATGAAAGTCTTTTGTCGAAAGGTTCAATACTTGTTCGATAACAAATTCCTCGTTAACAGGATTAGAATATGGGTTAAATCGCCATGAACCTGGATTGCTTTCAACTCTACATTGAGGATACTCAGGATCTCGTGAATGAGCAGAATCACACCAAGCACATTTCAAGTCACATCCTGCAAATCGAATGAATATTTGTCTTCTACCAAAACATGATCCTCTAACGGACCCACCTTCTCCTTGAAATGAGCTAAAAATTTCCACTAAATTACCAATAATTTTCTCTTCAGCATTGATATTTTCTAATTCTTCATCATTCTGAACTTTAATTTCAGTATTCATTCTTTGATTCACATCTGCAAGTTATATATTCTAATTAGTTATGAATTATTATTTTTTACTGTAAATTGTAGGGTCTTTGAGTGTGCTTTGAGCAAAACCTCTTTTTCTTCGCAAACAACTTTCACAAAGTCCGCAATGTATCGGATGCCCTTCAACATCAAACCCTTGTGGATTATAACATGAATTGCTATATTGGAAAGGTACCTGTAGGTTGATTCCCAATTTCACGATTTCTGATTTGTTCATTCCCACAAGAGGACTAAGCACATTAATTTTGGCATTCAAAATACCACGAGCTGCAACACGAATAAAATCATCAATAAATTCTTGAGTGTTATCAGGAAAAGTAGTTCCTTCTTCTAAATTAAAACCTGTTATGATATCAACATCCCCTCCAATTGTTTCTGCATAAGCACTTGCAATGGAGAGAAATAGTAAATTTCGACCGGGAATCCAAACGGATTTAGCACTTGCTAAACCTTTTGATAAGTCATCTAATTCATCCTCAGACAATTTGGGTAAGTCTTTAGTACTGCCTTGTATTAAGGAACTATTAGTTTCTTTAGAAAACTTAGCTAGAAAATCCAAAGAAATAAACTCATGTTTATCTGCTGATGCTAATTTCCCTAATTTTTCAGTAACAAGTTTAAGCACAAGTTCTTCTTTTGAACCATATTCAAATGTTAAACAATCTACTCGAACATAAGGCTGATTTTTAGCCCACCATAAACAAACTGTTGAATCCAAACCACCACTAAGCAGAATAATAGCTGTTTTCTTTTCTTCTGGCATGATTTCTTCACTGAGGTTAAATTTTCTAGCGTTCTATTATTTAGCTCTTTCAAGTATTTATTTTGCAGTCACTAAATAATGAACTTTAATATTATACTGTTGCTCAAATTCAGCAAGACCTTCAGGTGTTCTGTCAATAAAAACAAACATATCTGTTACACTTGCACCTTCATTTCTTAGTGCTTCAATAGCAAAAACTTTACTAAAACCACTTGAAATCAAATCATCAATAAGGAGGATTTTTTGACCTGGCTTAATTTCTCCTTCTACCATTTTCATGAGACCATGTTCTTTAGGTTCTTTTCTTAGAATATAGTAAGGTTTCATCAATTTATTGGCAATTAATGTACCAAAAGGTATTGCTGCAAGAGGAATACCTACCACTCCTTCGATATCTGGACAGGTTTGCTGGATATATTTAACTGCTTCATTGATGAGCTTTTCGAATTCTTGTGGATAGTTTGGAATTATTCGCATATCAATATAATACTTTGATTTCGCTCCAGAGGCTAATGTAAATTCACCAAATTTGAGAGCACCTGTTTTTTCCAAAACCTCAAAAATATAATCCTTAGCTATTGCTGTATCATTTGTCATATTTATTACCATTAATAATATGGGAAATAGATGATTCTTTTATCTTTTGTGTTGACCAACTAATTCAGAACCTGTTAAAAAAATGCTAAAAAGCAACTTTTATGTTCATTAGTGAACCCACCACGCATTTTATTAAGAAGTATAAGAGAGTGTTTTGATGAAATTCAATCATTTGTTGTAAACAAATGTTTGGGAAGTGTTAGCAATGGACACAACAAAAGTAATCATCTTAGGTGCGGCTGGTAGAGATTTTCATAATTTTAATACCTATTTTAGAGATAATGAAAATTATGAAGTAGTTGCTTTTACAGCGACGCAAATTCCAGATATTGAGGGTCGAACATATCCAAAAGAATTGGCTGGAAATTTATACCCAAAAGGTATTCCTATTTATGATGAAAAAGATTTAGCGGAAGTCATTGAAAAGACAAAAGCTGATGTCTGTGTTTTGTCATACAGTGATTTACCTTATGATTATGTAATGCATCAAGCTTCTAAAGTGATGGCCCTAGGACCAAACTTCTGGATGTTAGGCAAAAAGAAAACTTCCATTAAATCATCCAAACCATTAATCTCAGTTTGTGCAGTAAGAACTGGATGCGGTAAAAGCCAAACAACAAGGAAATTGGCAGTAAGCCTTTCAAAATTAGGATTAAAAGTAGTAGCAATTAGACACCCTATGCCATACGATCCTGACTTAAACTCACAAGCATGTCAAAGATATGCTACATTAGCAGATTTAGATAAATATCGTTGTACAATTGAAGAACGAGAAGAATATGAACCTTTGATTGTTAATGGTATAATTCTCTATGCAGGTGTTGATTATGGTAAGATTCTTGCTGAAGCTGAAAAAGAAGCAGATATTATTATCTGGGATGGTGGAAATAACGATTTTCCATTCTATAAATCAGATTTAGAGATCGTAGTAACAGATCCATTAAGACCGGGTAATGAAATCAGCTATTATCCTGGTGAGGTTAATCTTAGAACTGCAGATGTAATAATTATTAATAAGATTGATTCCGCTAACAGAGATGACATCGCCCTTGTAAGGAAGAATATTGCTCAATATAATCCAAAAGCAACGGTCATTGATGCGGCATCACCTTTAACTGTTGAAGGTTGGGAAAAGATCAGAGGTAAACGAGTGCTTGTCGTTGAAGATGGTCCAACATTAACTCATGGTGAAATGAAATTTGGTGCTGGTGCTGTTGCTGCTTGGAAATATGGTGCAAAAGAATTAATCGATCCTAGACCACAAGCAGTTGGTTCAATAAAAGATACCTTTGAGAAATATAATCACTTAGGTATAATTTTGCCTGCAATGGGTTATGGTAAAAAACAAGTTGAAGAACTTGAAAAAACAATTAATGCTATTGATTGCGATCTCGTTCTTGTTGGAACACCTATTGATCTTGCAAGAATTGTTAATATTAAACATGATGCTGTAAGAGTAAAATACGACCTAGAAGAAATTGGTCATCCTACAATGATGGATGTTGTTGAACCATTCTTAAAGAAAAAAGGATTAATAAAATAAATTTCTTTTCTCATTCATAATAGATAACGGAATTTTATTCCGTTTTCTTTATTTTTACCCCTTTAAACTTACATTTTTTCCTATATTCTTCCCTAAGCTCATTTAATTGAAAAGTAATATCTTCATGAGGTTTTCCACCTTTTATAGCTAATATAGAACCATCCTTAATAGCCAAAAGCACTGAGATAATCCTTAAATCGCCCAAACCCTTCATGGTTGAAAAACCTTTGTTGGATATTTCTATACAGAGTTTTTTTGAAACTACACATTTCTCGGGGCAATTAAGACAATCAATCATTTCAGCAAAAACAAAATTACTCTTTAAATCAACTCTGAAAATAATATCATCAATTTTAGTAATGACCTCATCATTGGAATTTATCTCAAAACCTTGATCCATGATTATTTTCTTAACGGTTTCAAGATCAAAACCAATCGGAACATAGCCTATTTGTTGAGGCATGGTCAACACAATATCTTCAACTATTGATTTGAAAAGATCCAATAAGTCAGTAGATGATTGCCATTGATGAAATGAAAATTTGGAGAGTTTTTTCTCAGCAAAGAGTTTCCTGAAAGCTGTTTTTAGTCTCGAGTAAGCTTTCTTTTCAAAATCAGTGGGAGTGAGTATTATAAACTCATAAAGAGCATTCAATTTCTCTTCAGCCAGTTCTATTAGTTCTCTTACAAAATTAACACTATTTTTAGTTAGACAAACAAAAAGATACTTTCTTGCTCCTACAAAATAAAAAGGTAAAATAAGGCGATTTAAATTGCTATTAGTGATAGTTGTTACCCAAATTTGTAAATCCACTTCACCTTTAGTAGTAGTTGACCTAAATACAAGAGGATCTACTCCTATCATATGGAGCAAATTTCCTCTGTGATGAGCTGTTATTTCTCGTAAATCATCATGAAATTTCTCTTGTGAGATAGTAGGTTCTAATGTTAAAATCACTTTTGCTAAGAATCTAACCAAAAGAGCTCACCTTTGATGCTTTGAAGGTATGATAAAAAATACATAGTACTTTACACATATTAATCTTTCAATCTGATGCTAGTAATATTAAGAAAAGGATAAAGTCAAAAAAGGAATAAAAAGAAAAAAAAAGAAAAGTGTCTCATTAGAACTATCTCAAGAAAAACTTAGAGATGAAAGAGACAGATTTGACTAAGACTTCAATACGTTTTAACTTTGGTAAAGAAATGTTCTATGAAGAGATTATTCGTCATCATCTTCGTCTTCGTCTTCATAATCCCAATCTTCATCGTCGTCAAAATCGTCATCATCGAAATCTTCATCATCATCGAAATCGTCTTTATCACGTGGATCGATCATTGTTTTTTACCTGAGAGTCTAGAGCTCCCTAAAAAAAATCTAATTACCTTTTTAGTTTTTAAATATATTTGTTTGAAATTAAAAAGAAGAAAAATAAATTTAGAACAAAGAATAAAATTACTTTAAGGGTTTTCAAGTAATTTCTCTTTTTTCATTAAATCAATTGACCAATGATTTGTTGTTAAATCAAAAGCTCCTTTCCAGAGACCATAAAATTCCGAATTTTTGTAATCTAAATAAAAGAATTTTATTTTATCACTTATATGCCATAATAATTCTGAAACAGATGAAAAGTGGGATGCTGGACAACGTAAATACCATAAAAAGCCAGATTCGGTTATTCGGTAAGTAGATTCAAAAGGAACTGGATCTTTAAGTAAAAGATTTTGCAATTTATTTGCAGTATTATTATCACATTCTGAGATAACTAAAAAGGAATTATAAATTTCAAAAGTTTCCCAACGAAGAAAGACCCTATATTGGGAAACAACATTTTCGGTAAGGAATTTTAATTTTCGACTAATTTTTTGCTGTAGTCCTATTTCGTTTTTATCTAATTTTAAGGAATCCATGATTTCAGTGTTTTTTCTTCGAGCACTCATAGTTATTTCTTGGAGTAAGGAAATATCAAGGTTATCAAATTTAGTGATAACTGATTTCTTATTAGGTCTCTGAATTCTCTTAGAATCAATAGTATCAAATTTTTTGGACCAAACTTTCCAATCAAAAATCCAACGCATCATATCTGGTTCCCAATTCTTCAAATTAGCTTTTGTATAAACAGATAGAGCAGAAGGAATTATTGGAGGAACAAAATAACTTTGAATAATTTTTTGATTTTTTAGATGGTCCAATAAATCAAGAAGCAAATGTTGAGATGATTTAGGAATTCGAAATTGAACAAAGAGACCATTGAATGTGCCAAAACAACGAATTCGAAAGAGAGTATAAGGATGATTATAACAAATATGGTTTTCAAAATATTCTAGATTATTGATATCTTCAATTTCAATAAAGACATCAATGATCTCTAATTCTAAAGTATCAGGAAGTAAATCAGCACAAACACTATAATAGGATTTGTCTTGTTTAAGTAAATCTAACCTTGTTATAACAGTGGGGGTTGAAAGTTTGATAGCGTTAGCTATGGTAGAAGCTGATGCAAGTGGTCTCTCCTGCAAAGCTATAAGGAGTTTTAAATCACTCTCTTCAATTGTCATATATTATTTACTTTCCTAATAGTCATAGTCTATATTCTAAAGTCCTACTGTAGGGGCTCCACCGCCACCTATACCTGTGGGAGGATCAAAGATAATTGTACAGAAAGAAGTATATTTTATACTTTGAATTTTTACATAAGAGTAAAAGTTGATAGTATACCAACCTGGTTCTGTAACAGTGTTATAAACATCAAATAAAATTACACACGATACTGAATCTAATCTAATATAGCCCTTAAAGGTATAAGTTGTATTCGAAGGAAGAATGATTTCAAAAAGACAATCAAGTCTAATTTCTGATCCATCAAAAATATCAGGATTAAAGTATACATTGACTGAAAATCTCGTATCATCTTCATAGCCATCCATATCCGCATCTAAGTATTCTGCATGAATAAAGGACATTTCATAAACTGCTAGATCTCGAGTTTGAAGTCCTTGAGTGTTTGTTAAAGAAGTGGGGAGAAACGTGAATAAGACTAATAAAATTACACCGATAATTTTTCTATCAAGTTTCATTATTTTATCCTCATTTTTAACTAAAATAATTACTTAGATTATTTTAAAGTCCTTAATATACTTATCTTAAATATTAGAGATTAATAAAGCTATCAATAAGTCAAGAAAAAAACGGTTATTTTAAAGAAAGTTTATAAAGACATTTTAATATATCCTATTAGCACTCTTTGTAGTGATTGAGTTGATTATATGAAGAAAAAATTGACCTTCGGTTTACTCCTAGCCGCAGTTTTTGTTCTTTCAGCTGTTATGCCTATGGCCGTAAGAAATGTCGCTGCTGGAGATGGTGTTGTAAACAGATATGCTGTTATAGTAGGTATATCTGATTATAAAGCAATTAGCGATCTTTCTTATTGTGACGAAGATGCAAATGATTGGTACAACCAATTAAGTCCAAGATATGATTGTGTCGTTCTTGGTGATGCTACAAACTACTATGTCCAATATGACGGTGTAGCAACTGAATATGCAGTAAAACAAGCAATAGCTAACATGGTCGCAATAGCTGATGAAGATGATGAAATCGTCTTTGCCTCAAGCGGACATGGTGGTGCCACAAGAGGAAAAGTTAGAAACTCATTCTTATGTATGTGGGACTGTAGCTCAGGTGAAAACGGAGAAAATGGTTATCTCTATGATTATGAGATGGCTCCTCTCTTTGAAAACGCTGTATGCAAATGGTTCATTTTCTTAGATCATTGTAATTCTGGTGGTATGGATGAAGTCATGGGCTATGCTAATAGTGCAAATGGTTACATGGCTACTACTTGTACAGCTTTAGGTTATGGTTATGACTATACACCTGGTTTAAATGGTGCTTGGACCTATTTCTTCTTAGAAATTGCCTGGCAACAATACTATGGTGGTAGCTATACCGTCTCCATGGAAGATATCTTCGACTATGCTGTATCAATTTATCCATATGATAATAAAGATCTTCCACAAGAATTTGATGGCAATACTGCTGTTCCATTCTACCTATAATCACGAGAAAATCAATTTGATTTTCTCTTTTTTCTTCTTTTTAAAGTCATTCGAGAAAGACCATCGACAAGCTATTTTTAATAAATTTGAAATAAAGTATGACTTTATCAGAAAATTCATTTAAAAGAGATCAAAATTATTTTCAGTGAGAAATAATGGAACAGCTATTTTATAGTACGTTTATATCACCTTTTGATGATTTTACAATTATTTGGAAAGAAAGTAATTCAATTATTAAGATTCAACGAGTGTTCTTGAGCGGACAAAAGAACTCTGAGATTAAAGCATTAGAAACATTTGAAAAAATGAAACAAAAATCAGAGACTAAAATTAATGTTATTGGAGAAAAATTTCAAGAATTTTTCAATGGCAAAAACATAACTTTTGATTTAGATCTTTTGGATTTTGAGCGATGTTCAGAGATACAAAAAAAAGTACTATTAGCTGAATATAATATTCCTAGAGGGTGGATTAGTACCTACAAATTAATAGCAAAAAAAATAGGAATAACTAATGGGGCAAGGGTGGTGGGTAATAGCTTAGCAAAAAATCCTTTTCCTATCTTCATTCCTTGTCATAGGGCAATTAGGTCAGACGGCGATTTAGGAGGATATCAAGGTGGTTTAGCAATGAAACGTACACTTTTAGAGTTAGAAGGAATAAATTTCTCTGAAAATGGAAAAATTATTGTGAAGAAAATCTATTATTAGAAGTGGCAGATGTGAGTGGATTCGAACCATTTATCAATAAATTCATCATGTTAAGATAAAATGATTACAATTTAGCACATCAAAAGTTCTTCCAAAAAATATTAGAAGGATGTTTAATTTCTTTGACAATTTGCTTATCATGATAAACGAAATCACACATAGAATCACCTTCCATACAAGTTTTTGTTCGTGTTAGAACAAAATTAGGGTTAATATAAGGCATTTTAGAGTAATCACCATAGCATTCAAGAAGATAAGCAAGCTCAAGATCAGGGAGAACAGAATAAACATCAGCCCACATGCAACGGGTAATTTTTACATAGTATCTACCATCTTTAACCAAACGACTAGAATTTGAATACTTAGGACAGACCCCATTGTGTAAAGATTTAGCATACTCTTCGAGCGTATTTGCTTTCATAATAGAGGATTGTTCTAAATTGTAACAAAGATCAGTAAATTTTCTAGCTAACTCAAATACTACTTCTCGTGAGGTAATATCCAACAATGAATATGCAAGATAATAAAGAGGAAAGAATTGACCGCGAATGGAATCTATCATAGAAACAGTTACTTTAGAGCCTTCTGAATGAGGGGGCTTTAATTCAGAGAGATTGAGGAAAAACAAGACAGCTTTTTCAATTAAAGGTAAAAATTTAGAATTGTTACCAAGCCATTTATTATTATTAATGGGAAGTTGGGTAATAAATTTGTTCTTTTCTGATTTAATACCTAAGCTATTTAGTGTTTTTTTATAATTGAGCAGAAGCTTCTCGAGTAACTGTTCATTGTATTTGGCTACTACTCCCAAAAATCTCTCAATATAGAGAATTACATCCACAATTTTATCTGGTAAAGATATTTGAGTGGGAAGAGTTTGTACAGCATCGGTATATTCTGAACAGATCATTTTTTCTTGCATAAAATAAGCTGATGTGATTTTCATTTAAACATAATTCAAATTCTAATTTTTCAACTTAAATAACTACTAAAATAAAGTGGCGGACGTGAGCGGATTCGAACCGCCGATCCCCTCCTCCGCAGGGAGGTGCTCTATCCAAACTGAGCCACACGTCCACTAGTTATTTTTTATTCTTGATAAGCAATTTATAAAACTATAGGTTTTAGTTGAAAATTGGCAAAGAAATATTTTTGATCATTTTTTTTGTTTTATTATATCTTTAGTATAATTTATTTCAAGAAATCACTTTTTTCCTTTATACTATTATAAACTGGTTTTCCACATTGTAAACAATTTTCTGCTATCCATGAAAATGTTTTCCCACAATTCGCACATTTCCATCTCTCTTCTTGTTCTTTTAGCCAAACATCTATTCCCATTTCTTTTATTTTTGGTAATTTTTGTATTGCCATGAAGGTATGAGCTAATTTAGAATTTTTAAAACGTTCAATTTTAT
>JAEORM010000101.1 GCA_016840905.1 Candidatus Gerdarchaeota archaeon
CAAGAGGCATAGCTTTTACTTCTTCTAGACTTTTACCAAGAATTTCAGCTAATTGTCCATCATATCTATCAACACGACTTTCGTATTCTTCGAGAGTAACAGGACCAACTGATCTATAAGGTGGATTAGAATCATCAGCTCTTCGACCATGTCCTAACCGAACATTGAAAACTCTTTGGAATTGATAAACGCGTTCACTCATAGCTATGAGTTTTTCCTCTCGTTCTATAGGTGTTTTACCCATATCTATTCCTGTAATTGATTGGTAGATATCAGCATAATTTTGTATATGTTCTGGAACTTTATGAGGTTCGGTAGTTTCTTTGTTATCAGCTGGAACAACATCATTCCAGGGTAATTTGCATAAACCTTGAATAGCAAACCAGGTACGCCAATAGGGGAACCAACATAGAGCATTAGCTTTGTTCTCAAAGGTAGGCATATAGTTGTGAACCATATCAAGGAAGATCAACCAAGCTTCATCATGTTGTGGTCCCTTGAGAGTTAAACCATAACCACCTTGTTGTGCGAGGGATTCTTTAGTCATGTATTCAGAATATTCAAGACCTTTATGTTGCATGCCAATATCTTGAACAAATTGTTTTTGTTCATCAGTTGTGCAATAATTAGCTTTGAAATATTCTTGCATTTTCTTGATACCTTTGGCATAAAGAAGTGCGAATTCATCTTTACCTTCTGCTATACGATGTAGTAATTCCATTGAATGATCAAAATTTCCCCAATGAAGTTCTAAACCATTGGTTCTTTCTTTATTTAGTATACCGGCAACATAACATTCCATTACAAAAGCTGTTGCAGTACCAAAACTAATGGTATCTAAACCATAAATATCACAATAGAAATTGATTTCAACAACATCAAGTGGATCAAAAATACCCATATTGCTACCACAACCTGCAATTGTCTCGTACTCAGGACCGTCAACACAAACTAATTGTCCTTTATATGGTCCTGTTTTTGGTTTGAAACCTTCGACACAATGAGCACAGTTTATTGCACAACCACGCCAACAGCCATCCCATCCTTTGCCGGAATTTGTGAAGATCTTTTCATACTTGTCTCCCCATAAGGATTCATCTTTACCACTATCATCTCTACCATACTTATAATTATAAGTTGGCAATAAATCAAATTCACTCATAATTGATGGTAAATGTGCTGTTCCTATAACTCTCATTCGATTTTGCACAGGATCTAATTTCAATATTTCACTCGAGTGTTTTCTTCCTACGGTTCTTGCCCCTTCCTGATCATCTGGATTTTGTGATTCCAATTTTACTGATGGTGAATGAGCAACTATTGCTATAATATTCTTGTTTCTGAATACTGTTCCAGTTCCACCTCTTCCTGCCTGTTTTATATGATTCAATTTTCTACTATTATCCCACCAGGAGAAATTCAAACAACCAAAATAAGAGTGATCAGCTCCTTTACCAGCTGAAACAACTGAAACATAGAGTTTATCTTCTTTTCCATTTTCATCTACTGTTTTATATTTTTCATTCAACATTTCAGCTAATTTATAGGAATCATTTGGAAGATCCCCTGCGGGTTCGATCCACACTTTTTCTTGTAAACCATCAATAACAATAACTACAGGTTCTTTTGCTTTTCCTACAATACGTAATGCATCAAAACCAGAATATTTCATCCATGGACCAAAGAATCCTCCAACATTTGAATCGATTATTATGTCTGTTAAGGGCGATATTGCTGTAACAATCGATTTTCCAGCTCCAGGATAACCCATTGTTCCACCTAACGGTCCACTAGCAATACACAAAGGATTTTCTGGTTCGTTCCATTTAACAATTCGATTTTTTGGAAGTGATTCCCACATTAACCAGAGATCATATCCTTTGCCACCAATAAAAAGCTCACGCACTTTTTTAGGTATATCAAGCTCTTCAATTTTTAATTTCTCTAAATCTATATGAAGCGCTTTATCGGTATACCCTTTTTGAACTTCTTGTCGTTTATATGACATTTCAGCTAGGTTTTTTACCATTATTTACACCAAAATTCTTTTTTTTATTGTGAAAATACGATTTTACTCTTTGATTCTTTGAACTTAAATTTTACGTCATTTCAACGATAGGTCTTGCAAAACATAACGTGGTTATTTTGTTGTTGATTATAGAAAAATAAATTTATTACTTTCAGAAATCATTTTTGTCAGATTAACCTTAATAAGACTGTAAACGTTTGTTATATGGGGAATTTTTATGGATGATTCGAAACCACATAAAGCATTTATTTTCAATACCCACATTCATACATTTACTTTTGATGATGTCCCTAAGAGATTCATACCAGTGGGAATGGGTCTTATGAGTCGATTAAGTGTCAGAATAGCTAAATTTCTTAATAATCTCTTTAAGAGAACAGAAGGAGATGTCTATGATAGATATGCTAATTTTATTCGGTTAATGACTTGTAAGAAACAAAAACAAATCTTTAGATACATTAGGCAATTCTATCCTGGACATACATTAACACGTTTTGTTATACTTTCAATGGATATGGCTTTCATGAAAGCTGGAAAAGTGATACATTCTTTTGAAGAACAACTGGATGAATTAAGTCATCTTGCTGTAAAAGTCAAAGATGATGAATACACTGAAATTTATCCTTTTATCTGTGTTGATCCAAGAAGGGAAGGTATCATTGATTTAGTAAAGAAGTATGTAAATGAACATGGGTTTTGCGGAATTAAATTATACCCCCCCTTAGGATATTTCCCTTATGACAAGCGTTTAGCCCCTATTTACGAATTTGCTAATGAAAAGAAGCTCCCTATTATTGCTCATTGTTCTAAAAGTGGACCCGTTTATTTCAGAGAAAAGAAGGGTAAACTCAAAAACCAAATTATGGAGGAATTAGATCGCAGTGTAGGTTTAAAAATTGATTTCAAGAAGAAGAAAAAAAGAGAACTTTGTAATTACTTTACTCACCCTAAAAACTACTTACAAATCCTTGAAAAATATCCAAATTTGAAAATCTGTTTAGCTCATTTTGGTGGTGGATCTCAATGGGAGAAATTTCTCAACCCTTCAACTGAAGTTATTTGCAAGGATAAAAAAAGGAGAAAAATCGATTCTGAAGAAAGCTGGTTTGAGATCATTTATGATATGCTAAAAATACACAAAAATCTCTATACAGATATTTCCTATACATTAAGCAAAATAGACTATCTTCCAATATTATATATGACTCTCCTCAACAAGGAAATTCGAGATAGAATTCTATATGGTACTGATTTCTATATGTCTGAAGTTGAATCATCAGACAGACGTTTTGGTTTTGATATAAGAGGATACATTGGAGAGGAAGATTTCAAACAAATCTCACTACTAAATCCTAAAGGGTTTTTGAATTTATAGAGGAAATGTTGGAATTGTCCAATTAGTTTCCTTTCTTTTTTTAATATAAATAAGGTAGTGCTGTGCTCCATAGTATTTTGACAAATGCTTCAGCATAATACACACCAGCAGCTCGACCATTTGCCATTAGTTGTACTGTAACATATTCTTTGACAGGCCATTGGCCATATGCTTCAGCATAAACATCTAAAACAGCCATAATTTTCTCATATTGATTGGTTACGTCTACAAAAAATGGTTGTTTTGGATTTTCAGTATTGCTAAAATAATTAGTAAAAAAACTTACTTGTTTACGATGTGGCGGAAATTTATCTTCAGGATTTTTATAACGCATATAGGAAATCGCATCTAAAACAATAGAATAAGTATAGCGATGATCTGG
Source organism: Candidatus Gerdarchaeota archaeon (assembly GCA_016840905.1). The sequence continues at coordinate 3,787 of JAEORM010000101.1, forward strand.
ATGACCTATACCTAATTGCTCTGCCTGTGTCCAAGTAATTATAATATCAGGTTTAATTTCCTTAAAATGAGTTGCAAGTTTTTTAGCGTTTTCAACAGAAGGGAATACTCCCGAATCTGGAAGATCAAGTATTCTATATTCTGCTCCTAGTATTTTTTCGATTTTTTTGGTATGCCCAGCTCTAATTTCTTTTACCTCTTCTTTAGAGCAACATAGGGAAGAAGCGTTTTCACCTTGAGTTAAAAATATAACATAGACTTTATCCCCTCTCTGTGAATGATTAGCTAATGTTCCTATCACTCCTGCCTCATCATCAGGATGAGCAAAAACTGCAACAACGTTAAGGGATTTTTCAATTTGTTCTGTCATAAATAATACTAAGGTGACATCTTTAAAAAAGTTTAAACTTAGGTTTCTAAGAAAAAAAGAGCCTAATTTATGATTTTATATATATAATAAAAAATCAAATAGCTCCTATTACTAGGAGATCATATTTATTTCAATTGTTGGGCTCGAGCAATTAATTTTTCAGTTATAGTAATAAAAGACTCATTAACATTATCACCAGTTTTTGCACTGGTTTCAATATAGGTAAGAGCTTTTATTTTCTTAGCAAAAGCTAGAGCATCCTTCTTGGGAACACTTCGAAGATCTTCTAAATCATTCTTGTTTCCAACAAGAATTGTTATGACATCTTCTCCTGCATTCTTTAGTAAATCTTCATGCCAGTCATCAAGTTTTGTTAAAGTTGCTGGACGTGTAAGGTCAAAAACCAATAAAGCAGCTTTGGCGCCTCTGAAAAACATGGTTCTGAAAACATCAAATCTTTGCTGTCCCGCAATATCCCATATTGACAATGTTGCCATATCATTACCAAGTTTTAGATATTTACTATAGGGTTCCATTCCTACTGTAAGTAAATAATCCGATTTGAATTTTCCATGGACGAATTTTAAGGTTAAACTTGTTTTTCCTACTGCTGCTTCTCCTATAAGAAGTACTTTGAAAATATAAGTTGAATCTCTACTTTTTTGACTGTCCATTTTTTTTACCTCATATTTTTTTTATTTAGGAACTTGCTATCTTTGTCCCTATAAATGTCATTTTTGGTCGTTCAAGCAACATGATTATTTCCTGATCAGCTATTCCTGATACATAGGTAAATGGTGCTTCGTATCGTGACCCACATAAGGGACATTCGAACAATACTATTTGTTCTTCTGCTAATAATGTTGTTGATGGTTGAAATGTATGTCGACAAAGTTTGTTTTTACATCGATATATTATTAGGGGATCGACATCAGCAAAGTCTCTGTTCACTCTGTGTTACACCTGTTTCCTGCTTCCTATACCATTTATTCCATCGTATTTTCTTTTAATGGTATCTAATTATAACTTTGTGTTGGTGACATATTTCTTAAAAATCTATCGAATTTATAGATTTATAATTTTACTTTTGGAGCATTTCTTTTATTTTATCAGCCCATTTATCAGTAAAATTTCTTTCAACATCCTCATTTCGTAATTCTACTTTAAGCATCATTGGTATTTCATCAATTATTGGATAATAATTTTTACATTCGGGACAAACAATGATCCCTGCTATGATTTCGTGGGAAAGACAATCTCTGCAATCATTTTCATAGTTTATTTGTTTAATGTTTTCCGTTATGATATGGTTACCATCAGGTCGTTCCTCAACTAATTTAATTTTTTTCTTTGCACAATAGAATCTACAAATAACATTAGTGTTTTCATCCTTTGATGGTAGTTTAGTGTTTTCTATTTCTCGTTCCTCAAAAATATGAAGTTTTACCGGCCATTTCTTATCATAAGGACAAACGAGAATATCAAGAAGTCTTTGCTTCAATTTACTTTATCTCCATTGGTTTGTAAGAAAATTATACTATTAATGGTATTTGAAAGCTTTTGTATCATCAAAAAAATTCTTTTTTGTTGTTTAAAATTCATACACATCTTCCAAAGCAGTTAAATGTGAATTTTGATAGAACTCTTTTAACATTTGCCCTAGGTTGTATTCAAGAAAATGTTTTCGTCTAACTTTAATTAATTCTTCCTTTGTTAGATGTAATTTCTCTTCAACTAACCATTTAGTTGCTTCTTGTGCAGTAGCATTATCTACACTTTTCCAATAATTCTTTACACTAAACTCCCATGGTTTGAATTTGTTTGGATACAAGGCATTAATTGCTTGATAAGGTGAACTATTGTAAAGTGTTTGTAACATTCCCCCTAAACCAAATTCCTTGAATACTTGATAAGTGATTTTCCGAGGAATATCTTCTTCTGAGATATTTAATTTTTTAATTATATAGCTAATCGCTTCTAGTGATCTTTTTAACCCACTTTCACCATCCCAAATACCTGTCATCCCTTTTGAAAATTGCCAAGGTTTAAATTTACCTGGATATGTATAATCTAATGCTTTAAAATACGATGAATCAAAAAACTCTACTAATATGCGGAATAAACCTGCTTCATGGAATGTTTTTGCTGAAATATTCATCGGTACCTCTTCTAATTTTAAATTCAAATGTTCCTCAATCAAATATCTTATGGCTACTTTAGAATGCTCTTTTCCCTTTTCACATCGCCAAAATCCATAAGGTAATTGAGCAATTTTTTTTTCTAATTTAAATTTAATTAATTTCTTTATTTCCTCTTCTGCAAGAGTTGTTTTTTCATTTGAAATATCATTACCGATCAATAATATGCGCTCTCCAATGAATCAGATGTTATCTGGTTCCTAAATTCTGCAACCAATAGCTATTACATTAAATTATCCTCCAAAAATTTTCTTTTTAAAACAATAAACTCAAACCACAAACAAAGTTATTATAGAAGATTGTTGTTTTTTGATTTTAGTAACTTGGGGACACAGTCTATGTCAACAAAGGAAGAAATTTTAGCTAAGCTTGCTGAAGATCCTCATGCTTTTTGTTCAGCTAGTTTAGTAGGTGTTGATCTATCTGGTGCAGATTTAACAGATGTTGATTTCTTTGATACAGATCTTACTGAAGCAATTTTAGATGGCTGTATATTAGATGGAGCAACTCTTGATGCTGCAATCTTAGAAGGAGCTAGCTTAGTTAAAGCCTCTTTGAAAAAAGCAAAATTCGAAGAAGCAAATCTCTCTAAAACTAATTTAACTGAAGCAGATTTTACTGAGGCACTTCTTCCAGATTCAATCCTAGATGATGCTACTTTAGAACGCACAATTTTTGTAAAATGTGATTTAGGTAATTCAAGTTTATATGAGGTAAAAGCTTCAGGCGCAAAATTTAATGGCTCTAAATTATCATTAGCTCATTTAGATTATAGTGATTTTAGTGGAGCTGATTTTACTTATTGTAACCTACAATTTGCTTCATTGCGAGAGGTTAATCTAACTGGAGCCATATTAAAAAACGCTCTTTTGAAAGAAGCCCGTTTAATAAAAACAAATCTTGAAAATGCTGATTTATCTGGTGCTATAATGGAAGGAGCTGATCTTAAAGATGCTATTCTTACTAACACTAAAATGCTTGGTGCAGTTATGAAAGATGTTAGAAACCGTCCTCCAAAGTAAAAAACAGATAATTATTCATTTTTTCTTTTTTTTTATTTGTGAAAACATTTTATATTAGAAATGCCTATTAATAAATTAATAATAATTCTACCGACAATATTCAAGTAGTGATCATTATGAGTGATTTCGAATACACAAAAATGATTGAACAAATTCTCAGTCAAAAAAATCAAAAAGAACGAGATGCATTGTTTAATTTTATCGGTGATAAAGGTGATGATCGTTTTATTGAGCCATTGACTGAATTAATAAAATTAGATGATAGCCCTAAAATGCGTCAATCACTTTATACGACTTTATCAAAAATAGGTACAAATTTAGCTGATGAAGTTATTAAAACGCAGATAAAATTAAAATTACCAATGGATGATGGTAAGAAAATTCCTAAAAAATCCTGGGAAGATGCTGTAGCCTTTTTAGTTTCCAATTTAGAACCTACTTTTATCAATAAAGCTAAACAAATAATCCAGACCGAAGGAAGTTTGTGGGGCCATCAAAACAAAGGTGGTATTGGAGTATACGTACGTAATTTATTACGAAATAATGGTTTTAATTGGGGGGAAGCTGCTTTAGAAGCTTATTGGCCTTGGGTTATAGAAGATGTGCTTAGGAAAATAAAATAATTAATAGAATAAATTTAGGAGAAAAAATCTCCTTTTTTTCTTTCTTCTTTTTTATTCCTTAGCTATGCTTTTCTTTTGAGGTATAAAGAATGTTTTTGAAACATTAATCAAACCTGCAATAAAAACTGCTGCTGCTACAGGGAAGAACAATAATGTAAAGTAAATTAATCTGGAATTTCCTAGTTCAATATCCTCAGAACCAAATGTTAACCAATTGGCGAACACATTCCAGTATCTAAAGTATAGGAAGAATATTGTAAAGAATATAAATAGTCCAATCAATTTTAGAATATCTTTTATTGATACACGATCACGTAACGATTCTTTTTCTTCCTCTTCAAAGTATTCCCATTCTTCTTCCTCTTCTTCATCATCGAATTCGTCATCGTAGTTGTCATCAGTACTCATTTGGTTTTTCCTCGAATTACTACTAAGTTATACAAGATGTTTAATTATCACTTTAAAAAAGTTGTTTCTATAAAGATTATTTTTATAATTAGATTTTTTCTTGCTATTTATTTATTTTAGTTTCATCAAGTTAATTACCATTATTTTATTAATGGGTTTCACCAAATTACACTTAAAATAATTGGAGTTTATTCTTTTGACCCCTCCACCTAGTTCTAAAAGTAAAAAAATTTCATGCAAATTTTGTGCCAAAACTGCTGAATATATGAAAATTTATAATGATTATTTCTGTCCTAAATGTTTGCGTTTTCAATCTGAAGCAAATATTGCTGATATTAAGATTTTACCAATTTTCAAATTAAAAGTATATAATTTCAATGCTCAGAAATATGCTTATATAATTAATAATGAACTTGATTCAAAAATTGGTTCTTGCGAGCGAAGGGATCTAACTAAATATATCAGTAAAAAAGAATATGATATTAGATATTATTTCTTTAATGATATTAATCGTATTGTTGCGTCTATGGATGATCGAACATTAAATGAAAATAAAGTTGCTGATGCAAGTTGGAAAATTTATAATTATGGTAGGAATCTTTTGGGAGAAATAAAACATCTAGCAAGCTCAGATACTTGGCAAATTTTTGATTCTAATGCTAAATTAATCGCAATCAGAAGTCCAAATGATAACCAAAGTGTTTCGCAAACTGCAAGAGATTTTACTATCGTTGATGCTGAAGATAACAATAATATTTTATTCAAAATTACTAGAAAGATAGGTTTCCAATTAAGGATTCTTTCAGATGAAATAGATTCACTTTTAGGATGGGCTATGGTGATAGCTGTTCATAAACGCTATTATCTTTAATTTTATACTCTATCTGAATATCTCCCTCGAGAGATAATTTCTTCTATTTTTTCTTCAATAATTTTACCAAAAGGAGATTCCTTCTTGTAACCTTGTAGTATTGCTTCCCACATGATATCAAATGATTCTATATGAGTACTTCTAATTGCTCTCTCCAAAAGATATAGATCAATACCAATATCCTCCAATCTCTCAGATATATACCCTAAACCAAAATCAATGAATGCTATTTGATTTTGTTCCTTCAGTAAAATAATGTTTGAAGTTGTTAAATCACCATGAATTATCCCGTGTTTATGTAAAATACCAATAAAATAACCAATTTTTTCACTTAAAGAAAAACAAGTTTTTTTATCCAATTTTGGCAATAAAGTTTTCAAAATTTCTCCATCTAGATATTCTAGCACTAAAGTAGTATTTTGTATATCTATTTCATAAATTAGTGGCACTCTCACTCCTGCATCTTTTGCTTTGCTAAGAAGTCGTGCTTCATAGATAGTGCGTTGTTTTCTAAATTGGAAATCTAATTCCTTTATACGATAACTTTTTGGTAAGCGAACTTTATAGAGAGCTGGTAAATTGAGCCACTCTTTACGGTAGAGTTTTGATTCAGCACCACGAAAATCAATAGATTCCAAAATCATTCACCTAAACTATATTCCATTTCACCATTTTTTAAAAGAATCTATCTATTATTTACTAATACAAAAGGAAATAATACGTTCTGAGCTAAAATAGCTCAGGGTATATAGAAGAAGCCTTTAACTATTAATTCCCTTTTGTTTTAAATTCAGTATAACCACATGTTCCACAATGGCGTCTATTTTTATGTTCAGCTAAAAATGATCCTTTACAACGTGGGCATTCTTTCTTAATTCTCTTTATACCAGATTTATCTACTTGATAATATTTCCACACTTGTTGTGTTTTTGGTTCTTGATTTTTTCCTTTTGGCATTTTAGTTACCTCTAATTGTTTTATTATTCCTTCTTTTCAGTTGGAGGAGTATTGCGTTTTATTAAATACTCATGTTCTACACGTTTCAAATCTTCTTCTGTCTTATAAGCATGAGCTGTTCCTTTACTTAATTTCTTTCCTCTTTCTTGGTGAATAGCTTTAATTATTACCAAATTTTCATCATGGTTTATGAGTGCAGCTAATTTAGATTTAACATCAAGTCTTTTTGGTGTTTCAGCTTCTGCTTCGATTTCGAAATTTACTTCTAACCTGTCTAGTAAATTGTTAGTATTTTTTTCTAGTATCTTAATTTTCATTTCTCTCGACCTGCATTCGTTCGATGAGTTTTGTGAATTTTAACTTTACGTTTGCTGTTACATTTATTATCACAATTCCTTCGTGAGGTTGTCCATAGACAACGAAGGATTTTTCTGGGGCTTCCAGAACTATTGGCAAAACAAGCAAATCTTCTTCACCTTCTATTAAAAGAACTATTGGTTCTTTTGATTTATTAGCTAAATGACTAGTATATTGCTCTTGAATAATTTTCTTTATCGTTTGCCAAGTTTCAATAGTTATAGTTGCTGGGGGATTTTTCCTCTTTATTACTTTTGCGTTATGAATTGAGATTTTTTTAAATGGTTTACGTAAATTCTTTTCATCTATAACGGAAATATCTGGGATCAATCCATTTTTTAATGCATCTTTAACACAATAATCCCCAACCATTATTGTTAATGTTGGATTTTGTTTTTTAATACGAGTTATAAGTTCTTTTGTAGGATTATTAATAATTAATTCCCCTAGAGGTTCAGCTAATGCTGCTCTTTGATCAACTGGAAGAATTAATCCAATGGTTTGATCGTCAAATTGAAAATTTTCCATCTCTAGATCAACCAATAAACAATTTTAAATAAAAAATAAGAGTTATCTAACTCTTAAAGCATAAACGCCAGGTTTTTTGATATTAAGTTTTTTAGCAATTACTGAATGTTCTGGATCTATTATATGAACTTCTCCAGAATAATCCTTTGAAAAATTATGTGTTTTACAATTTGGGCATTGATTGCCCTCTTCAACAATTCTATGACAAGTCTTACATGCTTTAGCCACTTTAAACACCTATTATTTTTATTTGGATTTTTCCTCGGAAGAAGATTTCTTAGTTGAAGTTGTTGTTTTCTTTTTTGTAGTACTATCTTTCTTATCAGCTGATGCTTTTTTATCTGCTGGTTCTTTCTTTGTTGTTGTTTCTTTCTTGTCAGTTGATTCTTTTTCTTCAGATACAGTACTTTTCTTTTTCGTTGTTGCTTTTTTATCTGTACTCTGTTCTCGCCATTCTTTAACCCAGCTTTCAACTCCTAATCCTGCTTGTCGCATAGTTACACCAACACGAACTTGGGATTTTCCAATGGTTACTAGGATAATTCGAGCTCGAACACGATCACCAACACTAATGACTTTTTGGCTATCTCTACCAATTAAAGCTCCTCGCTTTGAATCATAGGCAAAGAAATCGTCAGAGACTTGACTTACATGGCATAAAGCATCGACACATCCTAATCGAAGGAATACACCAAAATCTGTGACTTCAACAACATCACCAATAACAAATTCTCTATCTTCAGGAAGATAGTTCAATGTAGTAAATATTACATCATAAAAAGCTGCCCCATCACCAGGAACTAATCTTCCTGGACCTATATCAAGGAGGTCTATAACTACTACGGTGAAGCCTAATTCTTTACTAATAGTACCTTCAAAAGTTTCTCTACAAATCTCGAGAACTACTTCTTCTAAATCTTCACCAAATCTATTTGGAACAACTCGAATGGTATCCCTGACTTCGGCAACATAGTACACTTCTATATCACAACCAAATCCGCAAAAGCTGTTTTGCCTTTTAAAAACTTCGCTTTTCTTCTATTTTCTCACACAATCATTTTAGTGGTTAATATAAACATTTTTACTATTGTTACACTATTTTTAAACATTTTACTCCAAAAAAATCCACTTAAATAGAAATAATCTTAAAAATACGAAGGTTTTTTTAGGTAATGAACGCAGTCATCTTAAATAAAAAAGTTCTTAGTAATAGTAACAAGATTGAAATCTAACAAGCTTGTGGAATAATAAAATAGTTGGTGTATAAATTGGTACTCGGAAAATTAGGCTCATCAATCACTAACGCACTAAAGAAGTTGGTGGGTGCTGGAACGGTAGATGCTGCTCTCATTAAAGAATTGAAAAACGATCTACTAAAAGCATTATTAGAAGCTGATGTAAAACTTGAGATTGCTTTAGAATTAACTAATTATGTTGAAAAGAAAGCACTTAAAGAAGATTTACCTCCGGGAATTCCACGTCAGAAACATGTTATTACTATTGTTCATGATGAGCTTGTTAAGGTCTTGGGTGGTAAAGGTCAAAAATTAAATATCGAACCTGGAAAAGTTAACGTTCTTTTATTTGTAGGTATTCAAGGTTCAGGAAAAACTACTGTAGTTGGAAAAATTGGCAATTGGTTGAATAAAAGAGGAATGAAACCTGCAATGGTTTGTGCAGATACTGACCGACCAGGCGCATTTGAACAATTACAACAATTAGGTCAACAAATTAATGTTCCTGTTTATGGTGATCCCAAGGAAAAAAATGCTATAAAATTAGCTCGAGATGGTATTCTTCATTTCCAAAAAAATCATGAAGTAATTCTTGTAGATACTGCTGGACGTCATAAAGAAGAAGCAAGTATGCTTAAAGAAATGTCTCGAATTGCTAAGCAAATCAAACCAGATGAAATCGTTCTTGTTTTAGATGGAACTTTAGGTCAACAAGCTTATGAACAAGCTCTCGCTTTTGCTGAAGCAACAGAAATTGGTAGTATTATTGTTACAAAACTTGATGGATCAGCAAAAGGTGGTGGAGCGTTAAGTGCTTGTGCAGCAACTAAAGCTCCAATAAAATTCATTGGTGTAGGAGAAAAGGTGAATGATCTCGAGAGATTTGATCCAACTGGATTTGTTGGTCGATTATTAAATATGGGTGATCTTGAATCTCTTGTTGAAAGCGTAAAAGCAGCACAAATAGCTCCTGATGAAGAAACAGCAAAAGCATTTATGACAGGAAAATTCACTCTACGAGATATGTATGCCCAGATGGAAAATATTGGAAAAATGGGTTCCCTTTCAAAAATCTTATCATTTCTACCAGGCTTTTCTCAAGGTTTACCAGCTGGTTTAGAGGATACTTCTGAGGAAAATATGAAGAAATTTATGTGTATGTTAGAATCGATGACTGCTGATGAATTAGATGATCCAGCTTTAATTAAGCATACTCGTGTTCAACGAATTGCTCGTGGATCTGGTACAGATCCCAAAGATGTTAAGCAACTTCTAAATCAATTTAATCAAATGCAGAAAATGATGAAAGGTATGAAGAAAGGTATGGGACGAAGAGGTACAGGAAAAATGCCTAATATCCCTGATATCTCTGCATTACAATCAGGTGGAAAACCTCCTAAAATAACACGAGGGAAAGTGAAATAATTTTTCTCTCTCATTTTTAATATTATTTAGAGTGTTTTTTTATGAAAAGAAATTTTATTTTTCTTTAAATAGCTAGCAATAGGTTCGTAAAAGCCACTGTCTGAACCAGACACTTTAGAGTGAGCTTCTTTTAAGAGTA
>JAEORM010000102.1 GCA_016840905.1 Candidatus Gerdarchaeota archaeon
ATACCGAATGTTATAATTGAAAGAAGAAGCACTCGCCAATATCTTCTTGTGGTTCCAAATTTATGTTGTTGAGGCATTTATTTCACTTCGGATTTTAATATTATATTTAATGAAAGAAAGAGAAAAGATTTTCAACTTTCCTACTATATTTATTTTAACATTTCAGTTGTTTTTAAACTATCCCAAGATTTTACAGCACCCTGTTTTATTTTCTTAAATTCAGGTAAATGCCGTAGGAGTAGAATTAACCAACTAGCTAACGCATAAAGTAGGATGAATTGCCAACCTAAACCATCTGCCTGAAAATAAATGTGAGGCCAAAATGCTCCAGGTAAACCTCTTGTTGGATTAAAGAACAAATCTATTAAAACCCAAAAAGGTGATATGAAAGTTGCTGCCCAACATGCACCTGTTCCTGAAAATCCACTAATACGTATTAAAACGAAAAGAGCTATTACCCAGAAAAATGCTGTTGGCCAATAGAAATAAAATAATATACCAACGTAGGTTCCTAGTCCTTTCCCTCCTTTAAATCCAAGATAAGGCATCCAACAGTGACCAACAATCGCTGCTAAAGCAGTAAGTATCACTAAATATTCAGTTAATTCTATAGGTGCATCAGTTAAAGGAGCAATAAGGTATTCAACTATTGCCATGGCAAACATTCCTTTTACTACATCAACTGAATATGTTAAAGCACCCCATGGCCATAGACCTGCAGCTCGAATAGTATTTCTAGTACTAACTGAACCAGAACCGAATTTTCTCGGATCAATATTAGCAACTGTTTTACAAACAATGTATGCTGTAGGAATACTTCCTATTAACCAACCAATAATAGGTGCAATAAAAAATGGCCATATATTATTTACTGACAAGATAAATCACTAATGCGATTTTCTTGTTATTCTTTATAAAAAATTCGCTGAAAAGCTAGTGTAAAGTAACGATATTATTCGTCAAATGTAATAAACCAGCTCTTTCAAGCTCTTCGATACGTGCTAATAATGTTTCTTCAGTTATGTTGAGTATTAATGCAAGATCTTGTAATTTAAGATTCCCACCACGAGAAGCTAATGACTGGATAATTCGTTGATCTATTCTCTGGGGTAATAATTCATAAGCAATAGTTCTTATGTGATTTCGAATGTTAGAGTAGGTAGCTTCAGCAATACTTTTAGCAATATTTACTCGTTCTAATTCCTCACCTAAACGTTTCAATAAATCGCTATAATTGGATAACTTTTCTTTTGAGTTTGGAGTTTTAGCTAATTCTTTGCATTTAGCAACAATTTCAGAAAGTTCTGGAAAATCATTAGGTGTTTTAATATCAATTTTTGGAACATCAAATAAACCAACATCAAACATCTCAGGTGAAATTTGAACTTCAACACGAACTGCACGAGCAATTTGATAGTACCTTCTAGGCGCTCCTTGTCCTTCATCTTTGAAATCAGATTCTAAAATACCTGCATCTTCCAAGAGTTGTAAATGACGGAATATGGCTTGTTGACCTAAATTTAAAGAGAATGCCATTTGAGTTAAATACATAGGTTCACTTGCGAGCATTTCCAAAATTTTCCTTCTAGTTTCGCTTTTCAATGCGAGAAATATTTTATCTGGGTCTGCCATAATGAACTACACCTCTTTTTATGGTATATTTTTTTTCATAGATTATTGAAAGAAGGAATTTAGAGATATGAAATTCCTCCTTTTGAAAAATCATCAGAGATACCACGATATTTACTAAGATCATCTGAAGAACCTTTATGAATTGAAGCTGTTGCTCGTTTGAACATTTTATTTGGAATTGTGAATTCTTTAGCTTTAATCTTTTCTAGTATTTTGGTTTTATCATTTGAACTGGAAATGAATTCTCTTACAGCAAGCATACCAGCTTCTTTAGCAATTGCAGCAATATCTGCTCCAGTCAATCCTTCAGTGGATTTAGCCAATTCATCCAAATTGACATCAGATGCTAATGGCATATCTCGAGTGTGGATTTTGAATATTTCTTTTCTTGTTTCAAGATCAGGAATATCAATGCCAATAAAACGATCAGTTCTTCCTGGTCGTAGAATAGCTGGATCAATGATATCAGGTCTATTGGTAGCCATAATTACTACTACATTTTTCAATTTACCTAATCCATCAATTTCAGTTAGCAATTGACTAACTACACGTTCAGTTACATTACTATCATTTACTCCACCTCTTTTTGGAGTAATACTATCAACTTCATCCATGAAAATTATACATGGAGCTGATTGTCTAGCTTTTCTAAAGATCTCACGAATTGCTTTTTCTGATTCTCCAACCCATTTACTCATCACTTCTGGACCTTTGATACTTATGAAATTAGCTTCACTTTCTGTTGCGACAGCTTTTGCTAAAAGTGTTTTACCAGTTCCAGGAGGACCATAAAGTAGAATTCCTTTGGGAGGAGTAATTCCAGCAGCTTCAAAAACTTCTGGATAGTTTAAAGGCCATTCAATTGCTTCTTTTAGTTGTTGAATAGGTTCATGTAAGCCACCAATATCAGTCCATTTCACATCTGGACTTTCAACGAAAACTTCACGTAATGCAGATGGTTCTACCATACCTAAAGCATTATCAAAATCTGATTGACGTACTTCGATTTGTTGTAAAACTTCTGGTGAAACGGTTTCTTCTTCCCAGTTGATTTTAGGCAAGATTCTTCGTAAAGCGCTCATTGCAGCTTCCTTAATTAAAGTAGCAATATCTGCACCAACAAATCCATGGGTAATCTTAGCTACAGCTTCTAAATTAACATCAGAAGCTAATGGAACACCACGTGTATGGATTTGCAAAATGTCAAATCTACCTTGACTATCTGGAACACCAATTTCTATTTCTCGATCAAAACGACCTCCACGTCTTAATGCTGGATCAATTGAATCAGGTCGATTAGTTGCAGCTATAACTACTACTTGTCCTCGACTTTCGAGGCCATCCATTAATGCGAGTAGTTGTGCAACAACACGACGTTCAACTTCTCCTGTGACCTCGGATCGTTTAGGTGCAATAGCATCTATTTCATCGATGAATATAATTGAAGGAGAATTATCTTGTGCTTCCTTGAAAACACCTCGAATATTAGCTTCACTTTCACCATAGAATTTAGACATGATCTCAGGACCACTTAAATGAATGAAATGAGCATCTGTTTCGTTGGCTACTGCTTTAGCTAACATGGTTTTACCTGTACCAGGAGGACCATATAAAAGCAAACCTTTCGGTGCTTCTACCCCTAATTTTTCAAAGATTTCAGGATAACGCAAAGGTAATTCAATCATTTCTCTTAATTTTTGAATTGTATCATCTAAACCACCGATATCTTCATAGTTTATTTGGGCTATTCGTTCTGCCCCTGCTTCCATAGGTTGGGTTTTAAGATCTATTGCTGTGGTTGAAGCAACTACAACAGTATCAATTTGCTTTGGAGCAATTTTTACTACAGTGAAAATTATTTGATTTCCACCTAAGATTTGTATCCTAATTTGATCGCCAATTGATACTGGACGTCCATTTAGTATTTGGATGAGAAATCTTCCATCTAAATCGCTTCTTATCGGTTTTGATGGAGCAACAACTATTTTTGTTCCTGTTGGTGGTTTTATCTTTTTAATTTCAACAAATTCATCTAACAAAACCCCAGCATTTGTTCTAATTGTACTATCAATTCTAATAATACCCTTTTTCTCATCTTCAGGATAGCCTGGCCAAACTTTTGCTGCTGTTCTTTGTTTACCTACAATTTCTATAATATCTCCAGCTGAAAGATCAAGTTCTTTCATTACCCCATGACCTATTCTAGCTAAACCTTTACCTACATCACGATATTGTGAATCTGATACCCGCAATTTCATATTATCGCTTGTATCACTATTACTATTTACTGATGACATATTATTATTCTCCTATAATTTAAAATTCTTTAAAATCTACCATTTATTCTACTCGAACCTCAAAACCTTCATCGGTTTTTGCTGGTTCCTTTCTTTCGACCGTTAATTCTAGAACACCATTTCTATATATTGCAGAAGCTGTTTTGGGTTTGATAGTTACTGATAAGTCACGTTCACAGAAATAATTTCTTTCACTGCTTTTTGCATCAAGGATTATCTTTGATTCCGTTGTTTTGACTTTAATATCATCTTTTTCAACTCCAGGAAGCTCAGCAATTACTCGAACGTATTTCTCTTCAATGAAGACATCAACTAATGGTTCTCTGTCTTTACTGGCAATAGGTTCACCTTTTTCAGAAGGTTTCACATTCCCAAATTCCTTAAATGTTGGTTTCCCATCTGGACCCATTTGAACATTCCAACCCCAGACCATAGGACCAATTTTCTTTCTGATACTTTCTGGATCACTGGGATCAATATCCATATTCTTCATCATTCGTTCAATTTCACGCATCATATTATTCATGAAATCTTCATTAAAAAATCCACTATCCTCAAACATATCAATTGGGAGCCATGGAAACATTTCCTTCCAGCGTTTAAATTCATCATCTTTTCTTTTACGCCATGACATTGTTTTTTCCTCACAATTATTTTTTCAAAGTATTGCTTTTCTCACTGTTTAGTGAATTACTCACTAAAAAGTTAATATTAAAACAATCATCTAATATAATATTTAAACCTTATCATATTTATCGTTAAGTAAGAAAAGAGAAAAAAGATAAGAAGAAAAAAAGAAAAGAAGAAATAGTTTCTGTTTCTAAAGTATTTATGAGTCTAATTTATATCTACTTTCAAACGAGATAAGATTTCATTCATTTCTTTGACTTTCTTATTAATGCCTATAACATTCTTCAAAACAATTGCATGTTCTACTTTTGGAGGAGTAAGAATCAATGTACCAGATCTAAAAAGGAGCATTTCAATTATATCAGGATATTCCTTCTTTACACCCATGTTTGTGGCGGGAAAACGTTCAACTCCACCACCCAAACCTTTACGGTGAATTAATTCATTGCCTTCAATAATGTAATAGTTGAAGAGAGATTTCAGTAAAGTAAATACTAGAATAAAGAATAATAATAACATAAAGACAAAATAGAATTGCGTTGAAAGATAGATTTTGATATCAGGGAAATTAGCAATGAGGTTTTGGACAAAACCTGTATAGACATTCACTAATATTAGTACAACAACTACAATTACTACTAGCAAGGCAAGAATTAATGTTAGCATTCTATCGAAATCAAAAGCAATTAATATTAGATTCATTGCCAATACAGTATAGAAAACGATTCCTATAATATTCATATAACCTTCGTTAATAGTAACACTAGGATCATCAATTCCACCACGTCTATTATTAAGAATTATTTGTACAGTAAATAATATTAAGGTGGTAATAAAAGTAGGAATCAAAAGAATCATAGAAGAAAAGGATCGTATGACCATTCTATCTTTGTACTCTTTATCATCATCATCTTCTTGTTTAGCTTTCCGTTCAATTATAATAGTTTCAATTTTAGCTTCAGAAGTTTTAGTTTCTTCTTCCTCAGTCATAAATAATCACCATACACAAGAAATAATCTTCTACTAAAAAAAGATTCTTCATAAGGTAAAAGTATCGAAAATAAAAGTTTTAGTTGAATTTTAGACAATATAATGAGAAAAGTTTGATAAAGATAATGATAGAAATCTTTAAAAATAATCAAGAAGGTATTCTCATTAGTGTAAGAAAATTTTCTTACGCTCGTAAAAACTCACAACCCCGATAAGTGAGAAAATTGGCGGTAGAATTTAAATGTTCGCAGAATTAATGGCTAGTACCATAAAAGAAAGAGAACTAAGGATACGTGAATCCTTAGAACGAAAGAAAGGTACTAGAGGAAGAAAGAAAAGCAAAAAGACTATTAGAGTCCAAGAGCTTATTATGGATCTCCTTTATGTAAATGAGAGATTAATGCGTTCTTCAGAAATTCGAATCGCTGTTGGAAGAAGAGTGAAGGGTCTAAGTAATTATCTATTTTTCTCAGCCTTAATGGATTTACAAACGCAAGGGTCAATCGTTAAGAAGAAAAATCTGCTAAATATGAAGTATACCTTCTACATGTTATCAGATGAAGAACGTCATCAAAGAATTAAAGATATTCTCCCGAGAGACCAATTAAGTGGTATAGAGTTGAGATATCTTTCAACAATTTATCAGCTAGAGAAGGATTTAGTCTTCCCGATGAGATTCCTTTTCTAAAATTCTTTTTTTTCTTCAATTTTTTTATTTTTGATTTAATTTTTTCTTTTTAAGGACATAAAGCTAGATTAATTACTTAGTTATTATAATACTAAAGTGGTAAGTTAATCCTAAAGATTACTATTACCCGGAGATTATAGATGCCCCCTGATTATAGAAAACTGTACGAAATTGTGTGTGACCTTTATTCCGATACCGATCATTTTTATTATGGTCAATGGGATGAAACATTCTATACTTTGCGAGTTTTTGAAACATGTAAGACCTTAATTAAAAAAACCAAAAGCAAAGTAGATAATGATATTATTTTAACCGCAGCAATATTTCATGATGTAGGAAAGACTCTCCTAGATACTGAAGAAAAAATAAAGGAGGAATGGGATAAACACCCCATTTATGGTGCTGAGTTAACACGCAAAATTTTGACAGAACAAGGATTTGATAATGAATTTATAGAGCAAGTAGTCTATTTAGTTAAACACCATGATGATAGACCAAATAAAGTACAAATGGTTCGAACGATCGAATTAAAAATACTGCAAGATGCTGATTTATTAGCAGATTTAGGATTAGCTAGCTTTGTTAGACCTTTTCTTTATAGTGGAAAAAATAAGCGAAAAACTATTGAAAATGTTAATTATATTAAAGCAGAACGACCTATTGATGGCAATATTTCAAAAGAGAATCTCTATAAATTAAATCTAAACATTTCAAAAAGAATGGCTACTAAGTTAATTCACGAAGCCAATAAATTAAATAATAAAATTTTCAAACTTACTGAATCTGAACTTATAGATGAATGAAATAATGGGAGATTAATCATCAGAAATATTTTATATTTGTAAAAAGATTATTCTTTTTAGATGATTTGAAATGAAAGCTTTTATTTCAGTTGATTTAGAGGGATTACCATTTATAGTAATTCCTGGTCAATTAAATCTAAAAGGTTCTTTATATGATGAAGCTCGTGAGATCGCCACAGAAATTACTCTAGCAACTGCTCATGAACTAAAAGAAAATGGCTTTGATGAAATTCTGATTGCTGATAGCCATGGACCAATGGTTAATCTAAAAGTAGATAACCTTCCAGAGTATGTTGAAATAATTAGAGGTAACCCAAGACCAACAAGTATGGTTTTAGGTGTAGATAAATGTGATGTGGCAATATTTCTTGGATACCATGCAAAATTTGGTACCGCTAAATCGACATTTGACCATACATACAGTGGCGCAAGTATTCATCAAGTTAAAGTAAATGATATTCCAGCAAGTGAATTTCTATTAAATGCCTACGTAGCAGGAGAGCATGATGTACCGGTAATTCTTGTTGGAGGAGAATTCCAACTCTTAAAAGATGATGTTGAAAAATTCACTCCTTGGGCTGAAACAGTACCATTTAAACAGTCATTTAGTCAATTTTCTTCTAAAAGTCCGAGTATGAAAAAAATTATTGCTGATTTGCAAGAGAAAATTAGACTAGCAGTAAATAATTTCAAGACCAATAAAACAAAACCATTGAAAGCAACTAAAGAAATTACCATGAAAATTACTTTTCGTACATCAGTGATGGCTGACATAGCAGAATTATTACCCTTTATAAAAAGACTTGATGGATTAACTGTTGAATATAAAGCAAAAGACATGATTGATGCTTATAAAATATTTCAACTATTGGTGGTTGCTGCAAGTGGAATAAATGCCCATTTGACTAATATTCAATAAAATTTGTAACAAAACAACAAATGTTCAGTCATTGTTTAGATAATCTTCTAAATGTACAATGCTAAAACAGCTAGGGATATGTGAATCATAAATACCATGAGCATTTAAAGACCATCCAGGATGTTTCTCTTCAGAGAAATCTATTGATGATAATGATTGAAAACGAGAGAAATTAACACGTAATTCATCTTGAATTTTTGGTTGATATTCTTTACCTAGTAATGAAGTAAAACCACTCCATGGGAAAGCTAATTCTACAGACCATCCTTTATCAATATCTGAAGAATCATTTAAAGTTCCTTTAATTTGGACTGCTGTTTTTAAACCTGGAAAATCCCAATCCATGAATGCCCATCGTTTACCTCTTGGATGTTTTTTATAACGAAGAGTATCTTGGAACCCACCTATAACATCCACATTTCGTTTTATTAAATCAAATTCAAGAGAATTAAATCGACTCACTTTAGTATAAGCATCTTGCCAGATGTAGAAT
>JAEORM010000009.1 GCA_016840905.1 Candidatus Gerdarchaeota archaeon
TTTGGGCTGAAAGGTAATTAAAAGGTGATTCTACTAATCTTCCTACTAATTTTTTGCCTGGTAATTTCTCTACTATTTGATAATCACCAACTAGTATAGAGAGTCTTGATTTAGCAAGATAATATACTTCGTTGTTTTGCTTCACTTTACAATATGTCATTGTAGGATTTATTGCTACAGCGGTATTAGCTGTTAAGGTCCAAGGAGTAGTGGTCCAAATCAAAAGGTATTCTTTGTTAGTACCTTTTTCTGATTTTAAAGGAAATTTGACATAAACAGCTGTATGTTTCATTTCTTTATATGAGTCATGTTGTTCATGTTGCGAGAGTGAAGTTCCACAACGAACACACCATGGCATAGGAAAATTCCCTTTAACTATCCAACCTTTTTCATGGCATGTTTTCAAAAAATACCAAATGTATGAGATATTAGTATCTGTATGGGTATAATAGGAATGATCCCAATCCATCCATTGTCCTAGTCTTTGTGATTCAGAAGTTATTAATTTGGAATAAGTATCCAATCTTTCTTTACATTTATTGGAGAATTTTTCTAAACCAAATTCTTCTATTGCTCGTTTAGAATTTAATCCAAGTGATTTTTCAACTTCTACCTCTATCCAAAGGCCTTGACAATCAAAGCCATTTTGAAATCTTTCTTGGTATCCTTTCATAGCCCAATATCGTTGTATTAAATCTTTTAATGATCGACCCCAAACATGATGTAACCCCATAGGATTATTAGCTGTTATAGGTCCATCTATAAAAGAATAATTCTTAGTATAAGAGTTATTTAGTTTAAGTCTTTCTTGAAAAACATTATTTGATTTCCAGAAAGCTAAAACTTCATCTTCAAGTTTGAGCATATCTAATTTTGCTTCAACTTCAGGATAAAGTACCTTTTTAGATTCATTCGTTAGTAATTCCAATTTTGTTTCAGTTTCAAATAAAGCGATTCCTCATTTAAATTAATCTCCTTAAAACGTTAGAACAATATGTATAGTTTAAACTAGGTGAATACAAGAATAGAAAGTTATGTCCGGGATATAATTTCATGATCCCTCATTTGTTACACCATTAAACTATTACTTATTTTTTAAACAACATAATATCCTTATAAGAATTTCTAAAAGACATTAAAAAACACTGAAAATACCCCAAAAAAGCTAAAACCAGTTAAAAAAAAGTTCCATTCTATAGAAACCTTTTATAAATCATTTATAAAGGTTCATTTATAAAGACTCATTTATAAACCAATAGTAGTTTATAAAGGACTTAAAAATTGAAACCTTTAGTCAGGAGAACTAAGATAAATGGTAAAGATAGATTATGAAATCCAAAACTGTGTAGCATCTGGAAGTGTCGAAACTTCTAGAATTGACCTTTACGCTTTAGCTGACCAATTAAATGAAAAACCAGAATATTTTGTTTCCTATGAACCAGAAAAATTCCCAGGTTTAGTACTTAAAATACCAAATCCTAAAGTGAGCTCCTTGATCTTTGCTTCAGGTAAAATGGTTATAACAGGTGCTAAAAGTGCAGAAATGCTTCATGTTGCAGCTGAAGAAATAGTAAAGGTTCTAAAAGCTGCTGGTGCAAAGATTACAGGTAAACCACAAGTAACCGTTCAAAACATCGTCGCTTCTGGAAACATCAATGCAATAATCAATCTTGAATTAGCTTCAATCATGTTAGAAGGATCAATGTATGAACCTGAGCAATTCCCTGGATTGATTTATCGTATTAGAGAACCAAAAACTGTTTTGTTATTATTCCAAAGTGGTGCTTTTGTTTGCACTGGAGCTAAGAAAGAAGAATTCGTAAGTGAATCTACACGAAAGACTTATGAAATTTTGAAAGAAGTTGGTGCATTAGAGGAAGAATTCTAAAAAGATTCTTTTCCTCCATTTGTTTTCTTTTATTATTTATAATGATTTTATAATACAATTTTTAAAAAAAGAAATAATTATGGACTAAGTTTATTTCTTTCGTCCAAATCTTTTTTGTTTTTTATCTTTCTTTTTATCAGCTTTCTTATCTGATTTTTTTTCTTCAACTACTTTCATTGGCTTTTTTTTTAATATGTATTCATTATAAGCTTTGAATAGAAAATTAAAGCCACCTGTCTCTTCTCCTTCATTAATAGTTATTGTTTGAGGAGCTTCTCTAAATTCTTTATCAATAAGATCTGATTTTATTGCACCATAGAATTTTTCTTTTGGTCGAGCATTTTTACCAACCCAAGTGTAAATTATCATTGCTTCTTCATCCATTAAACCTGCAACAACAAAAACATCATTGGAATCTAGTGAATCCTTGGAAAATTCTTCATTAACGTATTCAATTTCATCACCTGTTTGCTTGACACGAATCATTCTATATGATGGTTTAAAGGATGTATCAATGTGAATTAGAATTGATGGAGTATCACCTTGAACCACTTCAAAATCTGGTCCTAAAGCATTTAGTAGTTCTTTTTCTTCTTCACCTTCATTGCATGAATCAACAGTTGGTTTACCTCTTTTTTCGGTATCTAGTTGTTGAGCAGTTAAAGCAGCAATGAATTTTTCATCAACTTGAGCTCCTTTTCCAAGCCAAATCCATATTTTATTACCCATATCTATAACGTAAGCATCACCAGTTTTGAAAATAGGTTTAGAAATAGGTGCGGATTCACCCTTACGAACATGATAGATCATTATATCTTGTACCATGACTTTTCACCACAAAGGTTATCATACTAAAATAATATTGCTTTCTGCTAAAAAAACTTTCAGTTGTGAAATATTCCAAAAAAATTTATGAATCCTTAGTACAACACTAACCTATTCAATATTAATAACGATTTATTGGTGAGATTATGTTACTAAAAATTAAACATTTAAGATTAACTTCAATGATTTTTATAATCTCTTTAGTACTTGTGCCTGTAATGCTCACAAGTGTTGCAGGAAAAATAGATAATCCGAATGGTGATTATTCAGTGAATGAAGATTTTACTAATATTCATCGCGGTTTTATATTCACAAATGGTGATTTAGGTGGATTTGGTGAACTTGATACTTATCAATTCAAATTGAAAGCGGATAAAGAGTATTATTTCCGAATATTAATTGATTATCAATACGGTTCAAGTGTAGGGGTAATTTTATCAAATAATGATGCTGTAGAATTGAAAGCTGAAGCTGGATCTTGGGATAGTGATGATCCAAAGAACATGCGTAAAATTGTTTTTAGATATACACCAGATGGTGGTAACTATACCTTCACTGTATGGAAACTCGATATTTATGATGTTGAAGATTTTAAATATGAGATCTATATTAATCTCGCAGGTATTGCCGGTTATTGGTGGATGCTTCTTTGTGGCTTTATTGTTTTTATAATAATCATTTGGGTTATTGCTGCTATGACAAGAAAATCCAAAAGAAGTAAAAAGAAATCCAAGAGAAGATAGATTAAATAAAAAGCCATCTATCTATTTCTCTCTTTTTTTATTTATCATAAATTCAAATAAGATAATTTAATAACAGTTATCAAAAATTGTAATTATAAGAACTCACTAAAGGCGTTAAATAATGAATATCAAAATTACTACACCAAGTAGATTGCATTTTGGTTTAATAGATTTAAATGGCGAACTTGGTAGAATCAATGGTAGTCTTGGTGTAGCTCTTGATAATCCTCATTGGATAATTAATGCAACTGATGATTTGAAAACCAATAATGATAATATTTTGGATGCTGAATATAAAGCGGAAATTCACAAAATAATTTCAAATTTTAAAGAACTCTACAATTGTGATTCAATTAAAATCAAGTTTCAGATCAACGAGAAAATACCACCTCATATTGGATTAGGTTCTAAAACACAATTTTCTTTAGCTATAGCAACACTCCTAAGGCAATATCATAATTTATCTTTATCAATAAACGAATTAGCTAGATTAATACAACGAGGGGGAACAAGTGGTATTGGAATTGCGGCATTTGAAGCTGGTGGAATAATTTTAGATGGTGGACATAGTTTTGGTCCAAATAAAGAAACACAAGAATTTTTACCATCAAGCAAATCACAAGCCGCTCCTCCACCAGTAATTTTTAGAAATTATCCACCTGATAATTGGCGTTTCATTGTTATAACACCTAAAAAAATACAAGGATCATTTGGTGAAGAAGAAGTTAATCTATTTCAAAATGAATGTCCCATCCCATCTGAACAAGTAGAAAAA
>JAEORM010000103.1 GCA_016840905.1 Candidatus Gerdarchaeota archaeon
ACGAAATAAACTCCTCTTAAAGGAAAATAAAATGAATGTTCCTGTGAATCCTAAGAAGATTACTGCTGATTTCGGTATGCTTTTTCTTCCGGGAACAAACATTGAAAATGAACCTAAAGCTAATGAAGTGATTCTCAATCTCCGAAAGTTTATGGGTGATTTACCATTAATAGGGGGTACTATATGAGATGATTATAATTATGATACAGGGTATGTTATATTCAAGGATGAATTATTGGAAAATCATACCTTGCTAATATTAGGAAGATCTGATCTTGAATTTTCTATGGCACAGAAGCATGGCTATCATATAAAGAATGAACATATTTTAACAGAGGTGGATCACAATAGATTAATTACTTTGGATGATCGTCCTGCAGCAGAGGTTTATTTTAACAATCTAAATCTTCCTGTTGTTGAAATTGCTGATCTTAGAGATGAAATATGCGCTATTAATCCCTTAGGTGTTAAGGATAGCTCCACAGGAGAACTACAAATTTTATTTCCTATGTCTCGAGGAAAAGATGATAAAGAATTAACTGTAACACAAATTGTCGAAAAAGGATCAAAGCTCTATTTTGTTGAAGCAGATATAGAGGAGTCCAAAAAGGCTTCATTAGAATCGATAAAAACTGCTTTTGTATCAGAACCAATACATGATCCTCGAGTTGGAATTATTTTTACTTGTGCTGGTCGGAGTACTTTTTATTTTGATCATGCATTAGCAGAAATTGAAGAAATAAAAAACAGATTCAAATATACCAATATTGGGGGAGCTTATCTATATGGAACTCTCTGTGGAAAAAATAGTTATGTATCAGAGGGAACAACTAGCACCTTTTTAATAGGAAATGATCTCAGAAAAAGAAAATAGGTCTTTAACCCATCTTGATATTTTCTGAGAAAACATTTGCATTATGCCAACCTTCACGTTTCAAAACAGTATCTGACATCCGCAAGATTTTTAGTTTTTTGTGTAAACAAACAAATTTGTGAGGTAAAGGTCCCAAGAGCTCACCCATAGCATGTGCCGGTATTTCTTTCTTGAAATCAGAGCTAAGTTCTACTGTTTTTCCTCTTACAACTTCAACTTTTGGATGGGTGATATATGAACCATCACCAAGTTTTCGGGAAGTGACAATTGATTCAAAAATGCCAGTATTACCAATAATATTGACATCAAGAAGACCATCATCGATTACAGCATTAGGGGAAACCAATTTTTTATTACCCACTCTTTGACCATTGCCAATCATAACACTTAGGCATTTCAAATTACGAACAACTCGACCGTTATCAATATCAATTTTCATAGGTCGGGGACGATAATTAAAGAAAGCATTAAGCAATCCAATATTATAACTCATTCTAGTACTTTTACCAATGACTTTTTCAGCTAAGAAAGCATCTATACCAGCCCCTGCAACGCCAAGACAATAACGTTTACCATCATCTATTTCAATACAATCAATGATACGAGTTTGCTTATTTACCAACATATCAACTACATCTTCTATCTTATCAGTTTGACGTAGACTGTAAGCGTTATCATTTCCTCGACCTGCTGGAATGATACCTAAAGTAGTTTTGAACTCAGTTTGACCAATGGCAGTAACTATTTCATTAATTGTTCCATCGCCACCGTAAGCTACAATAAGATCATGGTCTTCGATAGATTCTTTGGTAATTCTTATAGCATCATTTGTTCCCTTAGTCCATTCAACCTCAAAATCAAGCCCAGCATCTTTCAAAGCTTTAACAACATCAGGCCAAGCTTTGCGCGCTTTACCACCATACGTGGCAGGATTACAAATTATTTTCATTTCACACACCAATAATTGTATATTTTATACTACAAGGAATAATCGCATTAGATTTTATAGAAATTTCGTAAAGATAAAACAATAATTTTGTCGAAAATGTTCCTAAAGGCAAAACTTATTTTAGGTGAAAGAAAGAAATCTAACTGATAGATAGAAAAAATCAAAAAAATTCGCTATCAGAACAATAAAATAATGCTAAAAATTTTATTATCAAAAATAGAAATTATTTGAAAAGAAGAACCATCGGAGTTTACCTATAAATGCCCATTGCAAGACAAGTTATGATTCTAACAAAAGAAGGATTACTACTGCTAGATTATAAATTCAGATCTGCGGATGATACATTAATGGAAGCTGATCCTG
The DNA here is from genome assembly GCA_016840905.1 of Candidatus Gerdarchaeota archaeon. The sequence goes on from JAEORM010000103.1 coordinate 2,187, forward strand.
ATTTGCTTTCTGGAATGCTTTCAGCTATACTTTCTGTAGCAAAGGAAACAACAGGAGGATTAGTTTCTAACATACAACAGAATAACTATAATGTATTGGTAAGTGAAGGGGAAAAAATCTATGCTTTATTATTTATAGATGAAGAGAGTAGAGAATTGGATAATATAGCTAAGTTAATTGTCGGACGATTTGAAACCAAGTATAAAGAGCAATTATCTGAGATTATGACTGACATTTCAGCTTTTAAATCATTTATACCAGATTTAGAAGAAATCTATGCTAATATTTTCAAAGTAGATGCTGAATTATTATCAAATATCATTCCAGAAGTAACACCAATAAAAAATGTCTTGATATTTGAAAAACCAATGAACCATCAAGTATATACAGGTCCAAGGGATCCTTTTGTGAGTGAATATGAACATTATTTCCAAGAATTTGCTGTAAAATTGATTGAAAGTCAGGCAGACTTTTGCGAGAAAACACTCCAATTTCCCAAAAGATCAGTTATAGAATTTAATGATAGAGTGATAGTCTCTGAAGATTTGGGATCACATGTATTGATGATCATCGGTGAAAATGTGGATGACATATTGAATAAAATAAAACGTATAAGACGAAAAGTAGGATTATCAGCAGATAAACGATAAAAAAGATAATTTACAGAAAAAAAAGAATTTTATTTTTCGGGGAGAAATTTTCACTAATTTTGAATAAGCTTAAAAAGAAGTGATGAGTGTAATAACAAGCTCATAAATGGTGAAAGAAACATGAGAGAAGAACTAAAGAGAATCTGGCCAGAGATAGAATGGATAAAAAATGCTGAGTTAAAAGAAAAGGTCTACAAAACATGGGAATATGCTTTAGAACAGAGTGTATTAACAGCAAAAGACCTAGAAGAAATACCCTTTACTTTATTGATAAAAGATTGTAAAGTAACGTTCATGGAACATAAAAGGGCAGTAGTACACATAGCAGTAGAATCAGCAAAAGTGATGCAGAAATTCTTCGGAGAAAAATTGCCAATAGATATGGACATACTCATAGCAGGAGCAATATTGATAGACGTAGGAAAATTGCTAGAATATGAACTAAAAGATGGGAAAGCAGTAGTGGGAAACACTGGAAAATTATTAAGACACCCATTCACAGGCGTGGCAGTAGCAATGAGATTTGACATACCAGATGAAATAACCCATATGATAGCAGTGCACTCAAAGGAAGGAGACTTAGGAAAGAGGACAATAGAAGGAATAATAGTGCACCACGCAGACTTCATAAGCTATGACCCATTCAAAGAAGACACATTAAGGTTAAAGTAAACAAAACGAAAGATTCAAAAAGAAAAAAGAACGAAAAAAGAATAACGCTGGGCGGGTGATCTAGCTCGGTTATGATGCCTCCTTGACGTGGAGGATGTCGCCGGTTCGAATCCGGTCTCGCCCACCATTTCTACTTTTCTGTTTTTCTTTATCCTAATATTTTCTCTTTGTTTTTTATCATAAATTCCTCTGCTTACTCTAATGCATTTTCATTATCTTTAATTTTCTCCTTTTGTTCTCTTGATATTCTTATCTAAGGAAACTTTAATATACTCATATGTCAATATATTGACAAGATATGTCATTCAAATGACATTTATAGTCTCTCTTAAGGAGATAATATGTAATTGGTTGACTAAAAAGAATCTCAAACAACTAAACTTGAGAGAAAAAAGCGGAGGTTGATGTATAATGCGATTCGAGACTTATTCAAAATCACGATTAGATGATCATATCAAACTTGTTCAGCAAGTTACAAGAGATTGGGATTGGAAACCTTGGTATCCAAATAAAGAACAGCTAAATAGGATTTACTCCCAAGAGGAGTTCACTTCAGAGACAAGGCATTATGTTTATGATGATGATCTTCTTGTTGGATTTCTTAGCAGCGCTGTGGAGGAGGTAGTAGAAGGAATCCAATATGGATCTATTCATATACTTTTTATCAGAAATGGTTATGGGCACATTGAAGAAGAATTAGTGAAGAAGACATTTTCAGTCTTTAAATCAAAAGGGGTTCAAGTTATTCGAACTGCTTCTATGCCTGGTTGGGGTAAGTACAGTGAGACATTAGAAAAATGGGGTTTTGAGAAAGAAGCACTCCTTGCTCAAAGAACCATCTTTCAACCATGCACTTTTCTTAAACCTGACTATACAATCCCAGAATATATTACAGAAATAGACATTCAACAAGATAAGGAGAAGCTTGTAGACGCAATATATCTTTGTAATAAAACCCCTAAGGAAGACATCAATAAATTTCTTGATGAACTTATTGCCACAGAAAAATGTTTTACCAGTGTAATAGCTATTGAAGAAAATGAACCAGTATCATATGGGCTACTAACAGAAGGGTATTCTTCAAAAACAGCTTTCTTATCTGGAATTCCAATTCTAAAAGAAAATTCTGAGCGTTTTCTAAAAGACATTTTTCGCTTCCTTGTTCATAAAGCACATAATCTAGGAATAGAATTGCTCTGGCATCAAATGTTTAATGTTAATTATTTTCCTTACTATTCTGAACTGAATCTTAAGTTTGAACCATTTCATCGATACTTGCTTCCATTAGCTCGAGAGAAGAAGACAATGGGTTAGCTGAATAATAAAGTCAAGAGAATTGAATATATAAAGGTGAAAGAAATTATGACAATCTTAACTCGTAAACTTGGTAAAAGTGGAATTGAAGTTAGTGCAATTGGATTAGGTTGCTGGGCTATAGGTGGCCCTCTTTGGTACCTAAGTGACGGTGAGCGACTTCCCCTTAGTTATGGTACGATTAATGATAAAGAATCCATTCGAACCATCCATCGAGCCCTTGATCTGGGAATCAACCTTTTTGATACAGCTGATGCATATGGCTGTGGTCAAAGTGAACGAATTCTTGGTCAAGCCCTAGAAGGTAGGCGTGAGGATGTAATTATCGCTACTAAATTTGGTTCAATGTTTGATGAAAAAACTAGGACTTGGTTAGGTCACGATCACCCTAATGGGATTATTACTCAAGAATTCGTCCGTAAAGCTTGTGAAGCTAGCCTGAAACGCCTTAATACAGACTATATTGATCTATATCAACTCCACTGGAAAGAATATGATGCTGATTTAGCGACTGATTTGACATCTGTTTTAGAAGATTTAGTTGAAGAAGGAAAGATTCGTTATTATGGATGGAGTACACCCGAATCAAATAGAGTACATGGTTTTGTTGAGGGTTCCCATTGTACAGCGATTCAATATAACTATAACTTACTCGAACGAAACCCAGATATGTTTACTCTTTGTGAAAAGTTCAACCTAGCTAGTATTGCTCGAGGTCCATTTGCTATGGGACTTCTTACCGGAAAGTACAGCAAGGACTCAAAGATAACTAAAGATGATATGCGTAATAACTGGTGGAATTTGCAGGATGGACGACAGGCAAAACAACTAGAAATGTTAGAAGCAATCCGTGAAATAATCACTTATGATGGTCGTACAATGGTTCAAGCTGCTCTAGGTTGGCTCTTAGCACTTAGCCCTAATGTTATTCCCATTCCAGGTTTTAAGACTATAAAGCAAGTAGAAGAGAATGTAGAAACGCTCCAGTTTGGTCCCTTGCCAAAGAAACAAATGTATGAAGTTGAACAGATTCTTGAAGACTATTCTTATGATTTAATCCTACTAGATTAGAAGGTTATACTAATTTGTAAATAAGTGGAAACAAAGAAAATAAGATTAAGTAAAACTGATATGAAAGTTAGGAAATACCGCCGGTCTTTTATCCAAAACAAACGATTATTAAGTATCCACACAAAACGAAAGTTTCCTAAAAAACAGAGGAAAGAGACTACAAAACAGTTATCTGGGCTAGTAGATTTAACTGGAAGATCACCTCCTTGATATGGTGGAGGTTGTGAGTTCAAGTCCGGTCTTGCCCACCAATTTTCTTATTTTTTGATCCTTTTATAACTTCAATTTTTCACTAAGACGATTATATTCTTCAAGTTCCATTTCTTTAAGGACTCCTTTTGCTTTCAAATCGTCTATTGTTTGAGTTCCCAGTCCCCTTTTCTTTTCAATACGCATCATATTTATCGCGAAAATAAATTTCATTTGACTATCCTTTTCTTTTGCCAATCGTCTTTCTAATTCTGGAAGTGCTGATTGAGCAAGCGTACCTAAACTTCCCAATTTTTTAGCTGCATTTTTGCGCATATGTTCCTCTTCATCATCCAGTAATTTGATATATTCTGGGATTCCTCGTTCACCTATCTCTCTTAGTAACTCTTCAGTTTGCCATAAAGTATCTGGGTCTTTAGTTTTCAATGCTTCCATAAGTATTGGTACAGCAATAGTTACCTGTTCTCCTATATGCACTAATGTTTCTGCTGCTGCCCAATGAGCACTAGTCCATTCTCCCTGTAATAATTCGACTAGAAATGGAACTGCTGCTTTCCCTATTGATGTTAAAGTATCTGCTGCATCCCAACGTAATTCGTCATCATTTTTCATTATTTCAATTATTGCAGGAGCTGCCTCAGCTGATTTCTCACTTATTGTTCCTAATGCTATAACAGCACCATGACGTACTGGCCAAAAATCATCTTTCAGTGCTTCGACTAGTGCAGTAATTAGTTTACCATCACCTACCTTTCCTGTTGACATTAGAGCTTCTACTGTTTCATTTCGTACTTCTTGACTTTCATCTTTCAAGGCTTCAATTAACATAGGTGTCGCTTTTTCAGCTCGTTCCCCTGCTTTCCCCAATGCATGAGCAACCTCTCTTCGAACTTCTACATTATTATCTTTCAAAGCTATTATTAATGCTGGAACAACTTTTTCTTCTATCTCGATTAGCTTGTTCAGCATATTTTGAGCTGCCTCTTCACCTTTGTACTTTAAGTAGTAATTATACGTGAAAACTGTTTTCTCAATCTCAATCCCTAAAGCTATTGCTGCACCTGAACGAATTCTTTCATTGCTATCTTTCAAAGCTTCAACTAATATTGATTCAGCATCCATCCCCAGTTTTTTTAATTCACGAGTTGCCTGTTCACGCATAGAATAATTCTCATCTTGTAAATCTAAAAGCATTTGAACAATCTTCTCATCAACTTTTCCTGTCTCATTCAACTGTTCTTCACACAACAAAGTAAATTCTGAACAATATTTTCTTATCTATACAA
>JAEORM010000010.1 GCA_016840905.1 Candidatus Gerdarchaeota archaeon
ATCGCTCAGCAATCTTTTATCATAATTTAGAACAAAAACATATCAGCGAAAAAATCATTTCTGATCTAAATTCACAGAAAATTTGGGATTTACCAATTGTAACAAGCGTTGAACCATTAGAAGTTTTTTATTTTGCAGAATCTTATCATAAAGATTATTATAAAAAACATCCAAAACAAGCCTATTGCCAAACAGTAATTAAACCAAAACTCATTAAACTACAACAGAGCTATTTAAATAAATTAAAGATTGCAGAATAGCTCAGCTAGCTGAGAGCTAATAAAATTTATTTAATTTCTTTAAGACATTATTGAGAGAAAAAAACATTAAGGTTCCTTGATAAACTGCCAATATAATCAGCTAAATTAAGTCTCTTCAGTTTATCTAGTGTACTTGATTTCAAATCATTTACATCTGATTTAGCTAATAAAGCAATAGTTTCTTTTTCAGAAAAAATTTCTCCTAGTCCGAACCAATTTCTAAATTTTTGATTCTCAGGACAAATTTTTTGGCAGTACATGCATCCAATTATACAATTGTGCCATTTTTTTTCTATCCAATCTGGAAAAGGGATTTCACCTTTTTTCTCATTATGATAAGTTAAACATCTTTCTGCATAGAGAAGAAATCGTTTAGAAGATATTGCTTTAGTTGGACAGACTTTGTGACAAAGATTACAATTAGTGCAAATTCCCATCATTTTTGGTTTTTGTAGAGGTTCTTCGCTTGGTAAATTTGAATAAAAGGCTACTAATTGGAGAAAACTGCCCATTCCTGATACATAACAAATATTATTCTTTCCATACTCGGCTAAACCACTTCTTGTTGCAAGTATTTTTAGGGGGATAACTGCTTTTTTGATAGAGTAATTTTGCTTTTCCAGAGTTGTTTTTATCAAGCTTTCAATTTTTTCTTCAATTTGTTCGTATCCTGAATACGTAGGGGGAATAATTAGAGTTTTAGTCGAGCCTTTGAATATGAAAGTTGCTGTAGTTTGAGGTCTAGGAACACCAACTATTATTATTGATTTTGCATCTTGGTGATTTTCTAATAAGTCTTTTTTTATCCAAGATAATCTTTCTTTAAAAAAATTCTCCTCGATAAATCCATTGTAATAGTAATCTTGAATTTTCTTTATTAGAAGAGAGAGGTTTTTGTTGGATACTATTTTTGATTTATATTGGTTTTTTTCTAAAAGAACAGATAAATCAAAAGCAATTTTATTCATAACTCCTTATGAGAGTTCAAGTTGTATAAAAAAGATAACTTTTATTGTTAATTAAGCAATAACTGACTAGGATGTCATATTCCAGTAGTAGATGTTTTGATATTTATTTTCAAATACCATGTTTGGATCTTCATACACGATATCTAACCGCAAGCCATATCTTACAAGTAGATTTTGGTATATTTCCCAGATATGCTCTGATTGTTCATCCGCAGACCAGTACCATATTCTATCAGTAGCCGATCTCATACCCCAGCCATAATCTTTAGGTAAAACCAAAGCCGCTTCAGGTTTAATTGAATCCCATAATTCTGGCTTTTTTTGAATATATTCATTCCAGAATTGTTCCATTGCTTGGAAATGTTCGTCTTTTAATGTACCATAAGGGTAATATTCAAAAGGAGAGCCAGAATCTATTGGATAGAATGGATCAGGAATAGGATCAGCATATGGAAAATTAAATATTGCAATTATTTTTGCGCCTGTTTTGTATGCATCAACCATTTCATTATAGATTCTTTGTCCACTTGCTAGATATGGATAATTATCATATGTCCAAGTGATAATAACCCCCCATTCCTTGTTCAAATTTTCTGCAGCACCTCTACCAAGAGCAATACTATGTGTAGAGCTTTTATTCCAGCCTATTTGAGATAGAAGAATATCATATCCGCCTAAATGACTATACCAATGAAGAGCATACTCTGATGCGATTGAGGGAATATTTAGATTTCTTAAATCTTGAATACCTGAATCTGTTTTTAAAGATGTTATGTACACTTCTGATGCAGAAGTGTAGTTTTTAGGAAGAGTTCCTGCTTTGTATTGTTCTAAAATTTCTGCATGAGTTTGATAAAGAGGCGTATCTTCATAGTAATATCTCATCCAGTCAAAATAATGAGGCCAGTCCCAGTCGATTTGTTTACCTCCTGGTTCATCATAATAATATACTCCAAGAAGTTTATCACCATATTGTTGTTTTGCCGTTCTAAGCCATGGAAGTTGCCATGGTTGATCTACATCAAACCAGCCAAAATATACAATTATATTTAATCCATTATCAACAGCATAATCGCAAATCTGCGAAGTTGCTGTTTGGTTTTTGCTCACGGGACCTGATTGCAAAATAAAAAGGTTAGTATAATTTTGAACTTTGTCGATTAAATCAAAAGCTTCTTTGGTTGTATTTCCCCCAAAAGAAACACCAACATAGACTTTCTCTTTTGATAATACTTGAAAAGCTATAACTGTGATTGAAATCAAAATTGATACAATAATCAAAATCGTAAAGAGTTTCTTCATTTTTAAAAATAAGAGTTCACTTGAAGTATTTAATTATTGAGTTGAATCTATTTTAAAAGAACTTAATTCAATTGTAAGCTATCTTTTAAAATTTAAGTTAACGATACATTTCAGCTCTATGCGGATATTTCTTTTTAAATAGTCTTTCAGCCTC
>JAEORM010000104.1 GCA_016840905.1 Candidatus Gerdarchaeota archaeon
ATGTAAATCTAAATTAGCGGCTATATTTGGTGAAGTACCTTCTTCATATCCTAATTCAATAAGCTGATCTATAACCGTTATAATACGTTCAGGCAAATGTATGGGTGAAATGACATCTTCTTCTTTTATCGTTTTATCAAAGATCCAGTTTTGAAAATTATTTAAAATATCTGCATCTGATTTACTGTTATTCTCATAAATTTCTTTGAAAGCTTGCAGTGTTAATTCAAAAGAAATTTTCTTTACAAACAAATGATGTAGAAGGCTATCCCAGAAGTGACTTTCTATACCAAAAATTTCTGCAGGATAAATTCTAGCTCTATAAGAGGCTATCATAGGATTATCAAAGGTTGTAATAGCAAAAATCTCCCTAAACATCAAAATAGTTAGTATATTTGCTATAGCTTCTTCCACTTCTGTAACAATTTTCTGAGCGTCTTGATCAATGTAAAATAGAATACTCTCTTTAGTAATTATAAAATATAAAAGGTACATTTTGATCATTTTGGGTAAACCAAACAACCACTCACCAATAATTACCGTATCTCTATCTCGATTAATCCCAAAAGAAACACCAAAACTTGAGTCTATCTCACCAAATTCAAATTTTCGTAGTCTTGTACTTGAGAAATCCTTATCTCCCATTAAAGCCTTAATAGCATTCTCTAAAGCAGTATTAAGTGATTGAATTATTTTCTCTTTTTTATCAATTGATACATCAAGAATATTGCGTATATCAACCACTAGAGACTGTTTTAAAGCTTCACTCATAATATCACTGCACTTTTCCTTAATTAAAATCTTTAAGGTTATGCTGATATTATCTAGATTGTCAGTTGGGGTCAATTTCTAGTGTAGATTTCTGAGGCATTTTTGTCAGAAAAAAGCTCATTTTAATTAAAACGATAAAAAAGTCAATTTAAAGCACTAAAACGATGTTTTTTTCCTTTTAAGGCCTTGTAAAAGCCTATCATAATTAAAAAAAGACCCTTTTTGCTTATATTAATACAAGATAACAGTATCAAATTGATATAACCCCGTCAATTAAAGGAGTCGTTAAAAGAAATGTGTAAAATAATGATTGTAGAAGATAATCAACACATTCGTAAACTATTCAGAAACATTCTCAACGATAAAGGATATGAAATAATCGAAGTAGAAGATGGGGAGAAAGCGATCAGAATATACGATAAATTGTCTGAAAAGCCGGAGATTATAGTTGTAGATTATCGACTACCAACATTAAATGGATTAGAGTTTACCCAGGAAATATTGGCAAGGGATCCATCATCAAGTATCTTAATGATTTCAGGAGATCCTAAAGTAGATAAAAGCGTTGTGAAACAATGTGGCATAAGATTTTGTGCCAAACCAATAACTAAAGATGATTTGATTTCTGAAATTGAAAATTTAGATCAAAATCATCACACAAGATTCAGTTTCATAAACAATAGTACTTATTTACTTGACCTGGACTTCCAAGAGACGTCAGGAAGGAAGGGGATATTTGTCCAAGAAGATTTTGGATATAAAATAAAATTATATTAGTGATTGAGAAAATTGCTTTGAACAAACCCAAGATATTCAAAGCAATTTTCTACTTCCACTAATAAATGTCCTCTGCGTTAAAAGGAAGTTACTGGAAATCATTCAAGAATGCTAGAAACTCTAATGGTGGAACCTAGTATTACTGTAGATTAGGTTAAACGAACCCATTTTCCGTGAAATTGGTTAATCACTCGACAAAAATAAAAAACCACTTATTTTTGGGCATTTTTCGCGAAAAACTAAAAAACCTATAAAAGAAAGTAAAAATCACATGAGCTATTTTTCAGCTCATGATATTATGGACATTTATTATAAACTATATAGTTTGCACGAGTTGAATTACAAAATGAAAAAGATAAACCCAAAAGTCATAGGCGTAGCCGTATTATTAATGACCCTTCTTGTTGGTGGTATTGCCGCTGACAAAGCCTTAGGCGAAGTTACCATGAAAGACAATGGTTCAAGATTAGATGATACTGGTATCTATTAAGTGATAATAAAACCTAATCATAATGAGAGGGTCAGTTAATATTAGCTGGAGAATATAAATGATGGGATAGGATAACTCTCGTCATTTATATTTACTATTTTTCTTTTTTCAAATTCATAAGAATATTTTGAAGTTAAACAAACAATAAAAAATAATTTATAATGGACAAATAATTAGCAAAAGTGGTTAAATTGGTTGAAGAAAAAAATACAAAAAATAAATTAAAACATTTACCGAATAAATTAGAAACCGAGAGACTTATTCTAAGAAAATTTGAGAGAAATGATGGGAAAGATTTGTTTG
>JAEORM010000105.1 GCA_016840905.1 Candidatus Gerdarchaeota archaeon
CGAGGTGAATAAAAATTTGATGAGATTATTAACAGTACATGTGCCCGATGGTTTTTTAGAAGGGTTAGATGAATTGGTACGAAAGAAACAATATGCTAATCGAAGTGAAATTATTCGAATAGCTATTCGTGATTTATTACGAGAAGAACTTTGGGAAAAGAGATAAAGAATTCTCTTCCCTAATTTTACCTTCCCGTATCTTAATTTTTTTTAATCTCTAGATAGTATTAATGAAATTCAAAATAGAATCTTTTTCATCCAATCTTACAACTTTTAGATTTAATAATTGAGCGAGATAATCTAATTCTAGCTGATAATTCCCTAACGTTAAAGATAAATGATTAGTTCCAAGAGCCTTTAACAGCAAATTGTATGGAACTTTAAGCTCTATTGCTGTTTGTGGCCAAGTTTCACCCCAAGTATCTCTTTGCGTTTGTTTAAGATCAATTATTTTACCAATTCCATATTGGAGGATATATTCACCATTTAGCTTAATTAATCTGCAAAATGTTGCTTCATTTATAGAAGCAGGTGTATGATAACCAAATGCTGCACCTGATTCACCCTGACATTGTGGCTTTAAATAGCATTTTGACAATGTCTCTTTAGGTATTAATGAGCATGAGCCATAAAAAGCACTTGATGCACCACAATTGGCTATAATAAAATGATTTTTTGATACAATTTTCAAATCTCCAAATAGTGGTGGTACAGTAGGATTTAGAGCATAAAGCATAATTGAAGTTACTAATCCCTTTATGTCACCTTCACAAACTGTGGGTATAAGTGGTTTCTTACCTTCACTATCTTCTGAAAACGGTAGGAATGCCGGTAAAAGACATGCTGTAATACCATAATCAACACTTATCTCTGGTTGGCATTTAATAGATGCACCAATAATTCGTTCTTCTTCTTCTATTCGTTCATTTATCAGATCTTTTGAAGCCAAATAAAGTGCTATCTGTTTAGAAAGAGATTCTTTTGTAACCATTTTATTATCATATTCTATAAGGCAATCATTGTTTCGTAACCATGATAGGAATTGTTCTACTCTTTCTTTTTCTTTTGTTAAGATATTCTCAGATCTTTTAATCAATACATTTTGATTTTCAATTTTTATTTCACTAACAAGCCAATTTTCAAGATTAGAAAGGTTATCTGTTAAATGAATCATGTGTAGAGCTGGACCACTACCCCACATCAATAATTGACCATTTTTTAAATGATTAATGGCACATGATGCTTTCAACCAAGCAAATAAATTGCTAAAATTAAACTCAGAAGTGAGAATAAATCGCTGATGTTTAATCATATACGTGTTTTTAGCAGCATCCCAAAAAGAAGCACCTGTAGATGTTAAGGCTGTTGCTCCAGGCCAATCATGATTATCAGTGGTTATTAAAGCAACTGGGCAATTAAGTTTCTCTACTAGCTTTATAGGTAGATTTGGTTCATTCCAAGTAAAGCAACCAATGATTAAGCAACTGATTTTTTCTTTAAGAAAGATTTTTTGAATTTGATCAATTTCATTATTTGTACTTACTCCAAATAATATTCGATCATCTATTTTATTCAGAACCTCAGTTATTGGATCAATAACTAGGAATCCTTCAGCAATGAGCTTTTTTACTAACAACTCATGTTGTTGTTTGATATATTCTTCTCTTTTGCTAACAAATTTTACTTCACTACGAGGATCAGTAAATGAAACTATTCCGATTTTATATTTCGGTAATACAAAATCTATTTGATCGTTAATCACTGTTTGCCAACTACCTTGAAACTATTCTTAATTATTATTCTATGATTTATATCAATTGCATTTAAAAATAAAAGGTTAATTAGTTTTAACCACAAATCATTTTAAGTAAAAAAATTGATTCTAAAATAGAAGTAATTCTTTAACCATGAGGTTATATCTAATGTCATTCCCTAGACAAAGATTCGTGTTAGACACAACAGCTTTTACAGATTCAAAATTATCTGAACAATTAGGCGGCAAAATAAAAGATGTTGTAAATAGATTGGCAGAATTGATTAGCATAGGAAGATTACGATTGAATATTTCTTGTTATATGCCTCCTAGTACCTTTAATGAATTAAAGGAATTTCTTTTAGAGAATAAATGTACCTTACGAGACATAGATCAAGTAGAAGCTTGGGTAGTTCGAAAAGCACCTGATCGCTATTCAGTTTTACTTTCATCACAAGTTATCTATGAATATGTAAGCGATGTAAGAGAAAGATTAGATCAAGGAATGACTATCGTTAGAAGAGCAATAAAAGAAACAATAAAATCTTGTGAAAAAAATATTTTCGAAGGAAACACTCAAACGGAAAGTGAAGTTGAAAATACAATAACTAAAGTTTTTGAAGATAAATATAGACAAAAAATGAGACGAGGAGTACTTGATTCATTACCTGATATTGATACTCTTATATTGGCAAAAGAATTAGGAGCAGGGGTAGTATCAGCAGATTCAGGAATAAAAGCTTGGACAGATCGAATGGGAATAAGATTTGTTGAAGCGATTTTCTTTCCTCAAATAATTCTTACATATCTTGAAAGATTAGAAGATTTTCCTGGTACCTTCAAATCAATATTAAATACTGGTAATAATGAAAATAAGCAAAAAACTGATGATTAACTATGTTAGCAAATGAAAACATGGATAATGACTTTAATGATGAGGAAGTAGATCAAGTAACTGATAACGAAGTAATAAAAAAGGATTCAAAGATATTATTTCGCTCGAGAGAAGATTATATGCTTGCTGGAGTTTTAGGTGGTTTGGCTGATTTCTGGGATATAGATTCATCTTTATTACGAATTATTTTCTTATTGTTATCAATTGTTTTAGCTGGCATTCCAATTATTGCTTATATAGTTTTAAGTAAAACAATTCCCTACGAACCTGAATGAATGAATTTAATATCACTAAACAAAGAATTATTAAGAAGTTATATTTACAAATGGCAAAAAAACGAGTTGTTTAATATGAAAAAAATATGGGCTCCATGGAGACTTGAATATATCAAGCAACCAAAAGAAAATAGCTGTTTCATTTGTGATATTGTAAAAGATAAACCAGAAAAGGATCGGGAAAATCTTATTCTTTATAGAAGTAAAACAGCAATCATTTTACTAAATAAATATCCTTACATTTCAGGTCATTTAATGGTTGCACCAATTTTACATACCGCAAATATATCTGATATACCAAAAGAGACAAGTGATGAGTTATGGTATTTAACAACAAAAGCAGTTGATTTATTGAAAGAAACCATTACTCCCGAAGGATTCAATATTGGAATAAACTTAGGGAAAGTCTCTGGTGCAGGACTAAAAAGTCATGTTCACATCCACATTGTTCCTAGATGGTCTGGTGATACAAATTTTATGCCTATTTTAGGTGAAACACGAGTTATCTCTCAAGCTTTACTTGAGACTTATGATCTTTTAAAAAATCATTTAGGAAAATTATAAAATAAAATTTTATAGAAAGAAAAAAGACCGATTATTCGGTCATTAATTACCTTTTTTAGATAAATTAAAAATCTGTTCATATAAGCGTAACTTATTTCGTGCACCTGAGATTAATTCAACAAAACAGTAACCTACACGTTCTTTTTTCTCATTTAATATTTCAGCCAATAATTCAAAATAAGCTACGTTAAATTGCCCTTCTGACATAGGTCTTATTTCATATTTTTCTTCCTTGATTCCTGGTAAAACAACATCCCAACCAAACGAGAATGTATACTTATATTTCCCTACTTTAACAAAATCTTTAGGTTTGATTTCATAATTTTGTAATCTTGTTGTTTGTCCTTTTTTATTGATATAAGTTCCATCTACATATGGATGTTGTGGAAATGAAAATAACATAATTTCTTCCTCATCAAAAAATCGCAATGAAAACCATTCCCAATGAGAAGCAGCATCAATAAGACGAGATGGCCCCCATTGACGATCGAACCAAGATTTTCCAACAACTTCAAGCTCTCGAATCTGACCTGTTGATTCATCCCTAATAGTTAATGAACCTGTAGTTGGCAAATTTGGATAGGAGTAATAAACAGTACGTTGTTTTGGATCTTCGGGCAAACCCATAGCTAACACACCATTATCACAGTGCCAAATAGCCCCTTTCCCTTTCTGCAAAATTAAATTTAGGTCAAATTCTTCAGTAGACATTTCAAGCTTAAATTGCTCTTCTTCTTTAGTGAGAATAGTATATGGTGCATAAACAATTTCATGATTATTCGCTTGTATATTCTTACCTTTTTGTAATTTTACTTTTTGTTTGAACAAATGTTTATTTTCTTGGAGATCCGTAAGAGCTATATGTAAAATATAGATTGTTTTACCAAATATCCGTCCTTGGGCAACAGTGTATTGATACGAATATAGATATTCAGGTTTTTGTTTATCCGCTAAGTAGCCTGTAATGTACCACCAACCAGACATTTTTTTATGAGGTAACCATTCCTCATCAAAATTTCCATGATTTAATTCTCTATAGGGTATTGTTTCATAGTTTACCATATAATTTCACCTTTAGTTGATCTATTTATTGAACAGCAAACCACTTTTATTAACTCTAATGAATTCAAAAGGTATAAAGTAGTTAGACCTCTAACACAAGTTAGACCTCTAACCAAAAATGAATCTTTTTAATATATAAATATTAGTAAAAGAGATAAAAATAATGAAAAAAGAATCACAGATTTATAATATTTTAAAATCTATGAATCATTCTCAGACATAATATTCCTACATGAAATTTCTTATGGATTAATTATCTAAAGTTCTTCTATAATTTTCTCAAATTCCTTTACAAGTGTTTCATTTCTTAGTAATTTTCCAGTTGCTTCACGTAAAGCTGAA
>JAEORM010000106.1 GCA_016840905.1 Candidatus Gerdarchaeota archaeon
ACCCGATAACATCTGCTATTACAAACCTTTCAGTTTTTATTATTAGTAAGTTTCATAAAAATGATCTAAACTCAGAAATTAGTACAAAACAGGTTTTTGGAAAGGTTGATCTTGTGCACATGATAAATGAATCACAGGAAAAAGAATCTTTAGATAAAACCCAGGACAATGATTTGAAATTGTTTCAAAATGCCTTGGCATTCTCTTCCGTAAAAGTTCGTGACTGCATGGTACCTCGAACTGAAATAGCTGCTTTAGAAGTAGGCAGTTCAGTTGACGAATTTAGACAAATGTTTATTGAAACCGGTTTTTCTAAAATTCTGATTTACGATGAAAATATTGACAATATGATCGGATACATTACATCTAAAACAATGTTTAAGAATATAAAAAGTATTCGTTCCCAGGCAATAGAAATTTCATTTGTTCCTGAAACCATGGCTGCAAATATGCTTCTGGAAAAGTTTATTCATGAAAAGAAAAATTTGGCCGTCGTAGTTGATGAATTCGGAGGCCTATCAGGAATGCTAACAATTGAAGATATTATAGAAGAGATTTTTGGTGAGATAGAAGATGAGCATGACACGATTGAATTGATAGATAAAAAAATTAATGATCATGAATTTATTTTTTCAGGCCGGTTGGAAATTGATTTTATTAATGATAAACATCATCTGAAGATTCCGGTATCAGAAGATTACGAAACTCTTGCAGGATTTATTTTTCACCATCATGAGAGTATTCCTAAACTAAACGAACAAATTGAGATCTTCAATTACGAGATGAAGATCCTAAAAGTATCAAGCACAAAAATCGATCTCATTCATTTCAAACTGATTCCCTCTTAAAAATTCTCATTTTTTAAGCAGTTTTTGTTGAAAGAAAGTATTAATTGCTATATTCGTAGCCTCAATTTTTAAACCTAAAATTCTTATTAAATGGCGATTATACAAACTATTAGGAACAGGGCGGGATTATTAGTAGCGGTTATTATCGGAGTCGCCCTGTTAGCATTCATTGTTGGAGATTTTCTTACATCTGGTGGAATTTTATTTCAAAAATCAAAATTAAATGTCGCTGAGATCAATGGCAAAAAGATTTCTTATCCAGATTATCAAAAATTGAATTTACATTTTGAAAATATTTTGAAAATACAATACCAAACAAATTCTTTGGATCAGCAAATGAGTGCCTCTATCAGAAACCAGACATGGCAGGATCTGCTGATGAGATATGTTTTGTACAGAGAATATAATAAGCTTGGATTGGCAGTTGAAGATCAAGAATTTTCTGATCTGATCCAGGGTCCGAATCCACACCAGTTAGTTCTACAAATGTTTGGTGATCCACAAACAGGAGCACTCAACAGGTTGCAATTGACTGAATTTCTGAGCAGAATTGATCAACTTCCGGAAAATCAAAAATCACTGTGGGTCTACTATGAAGCAATGATTACTAATGAAAGACTTTACTCAAAGTACCATGCATTAGTAAGTCAAGGCTTATATGTCAATAAGCTTGAAGTAGAGCGCAGACAAAATCAGATAAATAACTCTGCAGATATCAGTTTTATACAAAAACCTTATTCTGCTGTTTCTGACAGTGCATATTCAATCAATGATTCTGATATAAAAAATTTCTACAAGGAAAATAAGGAAAGATTTAAACAGGAAGAAACACGCGATATTCGTTATGTTACTTTTAAGGTAATCCCCTCAGAAAGTGATTATAAAGATGCTGCAGCATGGATAGATGATGCATATGAGGAATTCAAAGAAGTTGAAGATGTTCAACAATATATTAACTTTAACTCTCCTCCTTATGACCCTACGAATTACAAGAAGGGTGAACTCTCTGATTCTCTTGATGAATTTATGTTTAATGCAAAACTTGGAGATGTTTACGGTCCTTATTTCGAAGACAACACCTACAAACTTGCAAAACTCGCAAAAATCAATTACCTGCCCGACTCGGTTCGTGTGAGTCAAATTGTATTACCTGCTAATCAATCAAATATCAACCAGATGCAATACCTTGCCGATAGCCTGGCAAAGCTCGCTAAGGATGGATATGATTTTTCTCGTTTGGCAATGGAGAATTCTTCTGATCCTTCTGCCCAACTTGGAGGAGATATTGGTTGGATTAAAGAAGGCTATAACGGGAGTTATTTTAGTGACAGCTGCTTTTACTCAAAAATGGGAGATGTAAAAATCACTTATAGCCAATCAGGCTTGCATGTTGTTAAAATCACTGGTACATCCACGCCTGTGAAGAAAATCCAGGTTGGAGTACTTTCCAGAGAAGTGATTCCAAGCAATAAAACTGATCAATTCTATTATTCAAAGGCAATTGACTTCGCTACTCAAAATAATACTATTGAAAAATTCCAAACTGCTACTGCTGGAGGTGAACCAAAATCTTTGCCTGCATTTGGGCTCAAACCTCTTGATGATGGTGTGCCTGGATTAGAAAATTCCAGATACATTGTACATTGGGCTTTCAAAGCAAAA
>JAEORM010000107.1 GCA_016840905.1 Candidatus Gerdarchaeota archaeon
AAGATCATCCCAGTCGATTTTCGCACGCGGCGATGGATTAACCACCTGAAGGACCAATCCATTTGATTGCTGCATCCTCTCTAACAACAACTGGGTGAACAGAAACGGTCCCATCACGTTCGTGGCAAACATCAACTCATGACCGCTAGGCAGTGTGTTTGGACCATTTTGTTTTAAGACACCAACAGATAATATTAGTCCATGTATCTTCGGAAATCGATTCAAAGCCTCCCCAGCCGAGAGCCTCACACTCTCCATATCAGCAAAGTCGATTGCCAACGTAGAAATGTCAGTCTCTTGATACTCTATTCCTTTTTCACGTAGACCGACACGGATCGAATCTGCCCGGGCTTCTAGTTTTTCTAATCTGCGCCCAAGTAATACAACTCTAGCACCACGTTTTGCCAGCGCGACTGCAGCACCTCCCCCAATGTTTCCAGTCGCTCCAGCAATCAATATTGTCTGCTTATTCGTCATTTTTGATTATCCCTATTGAAATTATATGGATTCATTCGGCATGAAGCCATAGTAACCATTTATGGAATGATTATTGCATGAGATTTAGATTTAATTATTTTCTTCAGACGCGTATAGAATGGAATTTGGAATAATTCCGAACACTCTTTCCTTTTTTCGATTTATGCAAGGTGATTGAAGTATGTTAGAGAGCTCGCTTGAGAGAAACCTTACTTCAATTGGCGTACCAAGGTTTTGCGTTTATGATTTTAATTTATAGGCTTTTACTTGTTTAATTGTGATGTCAGGGTGGTGGTAGCGGGAAACCCCTTTAGTATTAAAATGTTCAATCGCATTCTGAGGACACCAATGGATACACGCTAAACAGACTTCACAATTGTGATTCCAAGTCACCTTGTCATCAACAATTTCGATATTATTCATAGGACACACAGACACGCAAGTCCCACACCGGACACATTTTTCATCATCAACCTTGAATCCCCGGTCACTGAAAATTCTGAATACAAATAATTTTCCCATCCAATTATTAAATTTAGTATACAAAGATATTTTCGTGGGCGTGAATTTTTCAACTTCGTTATTTGTTATTTTCTCAATAATTGTGTTAATTCTGACTTCTGAATCTTTTATCTTCCTATCAATTTCTTCTGGAGTGTCCGTTTTATCCATTAAAATAATAAAATTTGCGGGTAAAACTAAAGAAAATTCAGAATGCAATTTTCGATTCTGTTTATCAAGCAATTTGTTTACGGTTCGAAAAGCTATACCAAACTCTCCACCACATGTAGCAACAGCAAAGACATACGGGTTACCTGAAATTTTGATATTCTTCAAAAATTCTCTAACCATATGAGGAGCATCTAAAAAATGCACAGGGAAAATAAATCCGATTCTAGCTGCTTCATAATTAAACTTCTTTTCTTCAAAAACTCTGGGGATAGACAGAATTTCACAATTTTCGATTTTCTCTTGAATTCTAATTGCCGTATTTAGAGAGTTTCCAGTTCCAGAAAAAAGAAATAATATAGTAGAGTTGTTTTCATCGAGTTTCGAATGGTTTACTTTCATTTCTAATCGCTTCGATAACAGAATCTATGCTAAAAAGGTTATCATTATATTTAAGTAATTGAAGAAATCCATTTCTGCAAGTAATCTTATTCATTTTAAAATCTGAAATCTATTCCAATAACACATTCCAAACATGAATGGAATATTTGATTCAAAGAAAACCTTCTTTGTGTAATTTCAATAAACGATTGACTAAGAGAGCAAAATTTTGAATTTACCGATAATTTGAAGAACTATAAGAACTATTTTCATAAGTGGATTAATAATGTCAGTTAGAGATCTAATGGAAGTACCAATAGGTAAGACTATTTTATTTATCGGACCACCAGGATCAGGCAAATCAACGTTTTGTCAAGAAATTATTCTTCATAACTTAGCAGTGAATAAACCAGTAATTTTTGTGACAACAGAATATGGTTCTTATGAAGCAGAAGCCATTTTGAAAGAAAAGGGATTAACTCCATCTTTTTCTGGACTATTAAAATATGTTGATGGTTATAATCAAACTGTAGGTTTGCCAGTTCTAGATCGACCCGATATAATTAATGCAAGTAGTGGAAATCTCACAAGTTTAGGTATTGCATTTACAAAACAACAGAGAAAGATAGGTAGAAAAGGAATTTTATTGATCTTGGATTCTCTAACTTCCTCCTATCTTTTGTGTGGTTCGGAGGTTGTTAGATTTTTAAGATTAACCCTTTCAAGGTTTGCCGGTGATGGAAATGCTATTTTGATTTGCTTTGATGAAGGAAGTTCAAAACAAGAGGATCTTGTAGGTATGATGAGTATTTCTGATGGTGTAATTAAGGTTGGAATTGAAAAGAATCTTAAAACCTTTGAAATCATTAAACACCCAATACTTAAGCCCAAAAAAATCCGAATACCAATCAATAAACCTCAACTTCCACCAACAAACACTTCTGATCATGAATACTTTAAACAGAACGTAAGACTTTATTGGAATTTAAATAAAAAACAATTAAGAAAACAAACTGGTGACTTCATTGACATTACATGGCGAAACCTCATATTTTGGAGCGGTATGCTTTGGGATCCAAAAAGATTTCCAACAATAATGTATGACTGGATAAAATATTCTTACAATTTGAAAAATTTTGGGATAGATCTTTTCTCTTATCTCCCTTGGAAAAAAAGAATTGCTGCTAAACTATTCATACCAAAGAGTTTTAGCAAAATTAATGATATGAAAAAAATGACTAAAGAATTTGCAAAGAATTTTGAATCTGATTTTAGAATAGGCAAAATGGAGTACATCGAAAATAAATCTAAAACAGATGAACATTACTTAAGAATGAATGAGAATTATGAATGTTGGGGATTGGGAAATGTTGGATCTGCCCTAGCAATAGTAAGACCAGCAATGTTGGCGGCTTCATTAGCTGGCTTTGAAAGTGAAGATCGAGATTGGAATATTATTGAAACAAAATGTATTGGTTTAGGGGATCCATTTTGTGAATTTAAGATGGTTTCTGGGAAAATTAATGATGTACATGCGTCATTAAACAGAGAGAGGGAAAATATTGAGCATGTAAATGAAAATATAATGGATAAACTCTTAGGATTTTTACTTTATGAAAAGTCACTTATTGAACGTCCTACTTTAGGAAGATTTGTTCATATCCATGATTTACAACGAGTAACAAGTTCTGCTATTTCAATAAAAAAACTTCAATTAATTTTTAGAATGGGCGGTGCAAAAGCGGGAAAAATTATTGGGGAAAAGCTTATTGATTCAGGACTAACAAGAAAAGAAGCTATAAATCAAGTTGTTAAATTAATTGAATATTGCAAAGTAGGAAGAATGTCTGTCAACGAAACTGTAAAAATTCAAGAGAATTGTGAAAATTTTGGATTAAAAACTAAAGAGCCTTCCTGTCATTTTACAACAGGCTTTCTTAATGGTTTCTTTTCCACTTTAGAAAATCAACATTTGATAGAGAGTAAGTGTTTAGCTGCCGGACACTCATATTGTGAATGGGAATTTGTATAAATGTTGAATAATTAAAAAGTCTATTAATCTCTGAAAGACTCATTTATTTGCCATAAATTTCTTGATTTCCTTTCCAGCAATCCACTTAGCTAACCTCTTCTTATATAATGGAACTTCGAGATCATAATAATAGCCTATTTTATCCTTGTAATATTCATAATCTGCAATCCCTTCCTTCTTATTTAATTCTGAGATTGCCTTGAAAATGTGGAAGTAAACTAAATGGCCCAATTTTGGTTTAAATCTTTCTCCCTTTTGAATTGCTGAAATCAATTTCTTAAATTCTTGAACAAGCTGGTCATGATTATATTTTGCTTCAACTTC
>JAEORM010000108.1 GCA_016840905.1 Candidatus Gerdarchaeota archaeon
ATAATTTTTCTGAATGTTGGAGTGATTATACTTTTTCTATTGAACAAACCTTGGATGATTAGTGTTGATAATTTCTTTGTCCGTTTATGCTCATTGTTAGGTATTGTTGCTCTCTTTATTTCAGCAGTTCTTACACCTTTTTCAAAAGAGCTCTATCAGATTTTTAAGAAATCATTTATCAAAATACATCACATTTTTGCAATTAGTGGGTTAATACTAATTACACTTCATCCCATTGTTTATATGATTGATGTAATAATCCAATCTGATTTTGTTTCTGGTTTGAAAATATTTTTACCGGTTTTTACTTCTGCATTTGATTTCTTTGCTTTAGCTGGTAGACCTGCATTGATATTGATTTACATAGCATTAATTGGTGTCTTAATAAGAAAAGGTTTCAAGAAAGGATGGCGATGGTTGCATGGTCTCAATTATCTTGCGTTAGCATTTGGTGTAATTCATGGAATATTGAATGGTTCTGATTTCTATAATTTTAGAGATCCAATTATTGTTCAAAAATTGATTCTTACAATTTTATCATTGATTATGCTTGTTGGAGTAATTGCAACTTTTATCCTTAAAAGAATTCAAATTGCTAATCGTAAAAGAAAGCGAGCAATTCCTTCAAAAACAGATGAACTAATAGAGGAACCTGTAACTGTTGAAAATTAAAAAATAGGGATTTTTAATCCCTTTGTTTTTTCTTTTAGTTCAGACAGTAAAGACTATTCACCGCGTAATAGCGAGAAATATTTGGTAAATCTCTGAACATATTTTAATCCTTTAATTTTCAAACGTCCTTGTAAAATGGCTATCAATGCGTTGATTTTTCCCATGCCAAGTCCAAGAAAAGTTGGTCGTGATGTGATGATTGCTCCTTGACATTCTTTCTTTATTTTCTTAATTTCATCTTTTTCGTTTTTGATTGGTGTGAAAATAATTTGTCCGTTGTTAACATCGAGTCTTATAGCATGAGGATCATCTTTTGCTACTAATAACAGTGAGTAATTATCATTTGCATATTCTTTCTTAAATTTCTCATTGAGATTTAATTTCTTCATCATTGAATAGATTATGCCTGCAAATCCTTGATAGGGTTTAAGATCATTATAAATCGGTAAAATCATTTCCATTGTTTTTCTGAAACGAACTAGAACTTCATCAATGAAAGCTTCATCCATTGCTGTTGAAAGTAAGAAACCAATTACTCCTCGAGATATTCCATAGAGACCATTAATTGCCATTGCCATACGAACGTAATCAGAGAGCTCTAGGTATGGTATTGTATTGAATGAAATCTCTTTTTTATTTTGAGCAATAGTATCGGGGAATTGTATATAACAAAGTGATTGGATTCCATCAACATGACATATGATGCCAAGAGAATCCATTATTTCTCGCAAACCTTTTTTCAATCGTTCACCTAATTTACCCACACGATTGATTTCAGCTTCATTATATAATTCAAGAGCAACTTTTCCAGCAGCCATGGTCAATGAATTGCCACTGAACGTTCCTGAATGCATAATATAATTTCTTTTCTTAACAGCATTAAATTGTTCCATAATATCTTTTCTACCACCAAAGGCTCCAACAGGAAGGCCACCACCAATAGTTTTTCCTAAGGCTGTTAAATCTGGATAAATGCCAGTTAATTTTTGCATTCCTCCTGTAGATAATCTAAAAGTGATAACTTCATCATAAATCAATAATATGTTATATTTTTTCGTTAAATCTCGTAACCCTTGAAGATATTCTTGTGTCGCTGTTACACCACCAGCGAATCCCATTAAAGGTTCAAGCATCATTGCTGCAATTTTTTTATGATGCCTTTTCATGATTTTTTCAACAGCTTTTAAATCATTAAAAGGAACAACATAAATGTCTTTCAAGATAGTCTTCGAAACACCACGTTCAACTGTAGGTTTTGGTAGTCCTTCGGTAAACATTGCTCCATCAAAATTAACTTCTACATAATCATGTGAACCATGATAGCAACCGTCTGTTAAAATAATGCGATCTTTACCAGTAAATTCTCGAGCAGCACGAAGAGCAAACATCGTTGCTTCAGTACCAGAATTGCAAAAACGAATCTCATCTACTGAAGGAAGACGATCACAAAGCATTTTTGCTAATTCATATTGCTCTGCTGTAGGGGCATTATGTGCTGTTCCTAAACTAGCTTGTTTCTGGATTGCCTCAGTTATTTTTGGATGTGCATGACCATGTAAATGTACTGTCATGTTGTTCTGAACATCAAGATACTTATTTCCATCAACATCTTCAAGATAACTACCTTCTCCTTTAACTACATAAAAAGGATAGGGATAAAAATAGGTGATATTTCTGGTTTCTCCACCAGGTAAATATTTCTGTGCCTCAGCAAACATTTTACCAGATTTTGGAGTCATTTTCTTATATTTCTCTAAAATATCA
>JAEORM010000109.1 GCA_016840905.1 Candidatus Gerdarchaeota archaeon
AAACGCCTACTAGCTCCTCCACGTGAATAAAACATTATTCCAGGATAATAGTACCAATAAGGTGTTATATAATCATAGGATCTTAATGGGGGAGTCTCTTTGATTTGTTGGGATAATCTTCGTAAATAAACTGGCAAGTCAAATTTAGGATCAACAAGTAAATAAGCAAAATGATCCATGGAGAAATTGAATTGTTCATATGGATCTGGAAAACCTAATAATTGACCTCTTAATATTTGTAGATAATTCAACCAACTAGCTTTTTCTTTAGCACCAAATTTCGTTAGTTTAGGCATTTTTCTAGCAAAAATCAAACCTGATAAACTTGAAATAACTATTCCAACCATCACAGGGATAATGCCTGCAAGATGGAAAAAGCCAAACGCCCAGAATGCTAAAAATCCACCTCCAACCCCGAGAAATATTGCTAGAGTCAAATAATTGCTTTTAATTTTTTCTGGATTTGAAGTGAAATATTTGGTATCTCCACCAGATAATTTAGTATAAACAATATTCTTCTTTGTCCAAAGAGTGGTTATGTGAGTTTTAATAGCAGATAATGAAGTAACCGAAACAGCAATTTGTTTGTCGGGAGTTTTAGGATCATCATCCTTTTCAGTCATCCAAATTGTATCATATGAATACCGCTCAATAAACTTTAGTAGATCTTTATCAAATTCAGAAAGATTGCCATAGTATGAATCTTTCTCAGTTCGTTGGAAGTATATCTCTCCATTAGTTTCTATTTGGACAATTTTGAGATAACCTTGTTCAGCAAGATAGAAAAATTCTGCAATAAAATCAATTTTATCAAATTTTTCATCCAGTAACACACCTACTTCAGCCGGAGTTAAACTACTTGGAGGACCTGTTTCACTTAGAAGTTTAAAATTGGAACCACATTGTGGACAGAACTTCACTTGACGTAATTCTTTGTACCCACAATTAGTACATTTTCTAATTGTAACTTCATTTAATTCAGGAATAACACGAGCTTTTGGATCTAAACCTTTTATTAAAAATAATAACAAGAAAAGGAGGAAGTAAGGAAGAAAACCTATTACAAATACTAGAATCCAATTATTGTTTAAGTAAACTCTCCAAGAGAAAGGCATAATTATACCTGCTGGAGGTGAGTCAGTATCTATTGTATATGACTCATAAGGAGCGACTGAATTTTGATGATAAACTACTTGAGTATGTCCACCAACATTAGAAATAACTCCTTCATCATCACCTGGATCATTTCCTTGATAATAAGTTGTTGATCTAACATCACTAACATTATGCTCAACAGGATAAATTACTCGAGTGGAAATATCTTGTATTGTATAATCGAATTCTCCTCCTATAACATTCCAATAAAGTCTATCACGATTACCGTTTAGGATCATTGCTGATGAAACATTATAAGTTAGAATAAAGGTATATTCTGTTCCTGTAGAAACATATCCACCAGACCATTCCCAATTGAAATAAATATAGGTACCTTCCTTCTCCACATTAACGTATGTTATTGTTGGTGTTCCAGGACCAGATTTTATTGACCACGAAGTTAAGTCATGAAAATTATCCCATTTTAAATTACGATAAGCATAACTATATGATCCTGCGGTTAACCAGAAAGTCATCTCTTCAGTTACTAGCAATGATCCATCCATACCAATAATAATTGTTTCATTCCAATGAGAGTAATAAACTGAAGAATTAGGATGCATCCCTCCTTCACTTATCGGATTGGAGTATTGAGCTATTACATCTCGAGAAAGATGGATAAATGAACTCATATTAAGCACTATTAAGAACGTTAAGGTAAAAATAATTATTTTTTTAGTCGATTTCATATTGCAAAAATCCTCCAGTAAATTACTGATTCTTTGATATATCATTAATTCCTCAAGTATATAGAAAATGAGGATAAAGCTAATTATAAAAATTACCTTTCTAAAAAAGAAATGACTATCTAAGAAAAAAGAAAAGAAATCCATGAATTTGCAAATTAAGTAGAGTTTTTATAAATGATACAAACATAGTATTAATCAAGTAATCAATCAGTAGCAGACAAAGATTTAAAAAAGATTAGTTTAAAAACTACTGATAAGGAAAAAATAACATTAATCAAAGATTGAAAAATCAATTAAATTAATCAAAAAGTAATGTAATTAAAAGGTCTCCTGAAAGATGGAGCATACTCATCACATTCACGTTTACCATAACTTTAATGATAAAAATCATTCAATTAAGTAAAAAGCGAATAAATAAGGAATCCATTATCAATCTAAAATAAAAAATAATTCATTCCTAAAATTAAATAGATATCAGGTAGTTTAGATTAAAAGAAATCCTTAGAAGAAAAACAAGGATACTATCTAATAATCAATTTAGTTAATTGATGATTATTACTTCTTTTTGATTAGCCTTGATTAAATATTCATGATAATAAAATAAGTGTCTGAATTATTGCGCAATAATTCAGATTAATTTAGATTAGCAATTTTTGAAGAATGTTATTTACTGCATAATCCATTGTTAGGAGGTAACCTAATAATTGACAGAACATGAAGAAAAAGTTAATGAAATCGCAGACGAACAAACTACAACAAAATATATGATTTATGCAGATTTCATCATTGATGGTCTAGTTGAAAAACCTGATGTTGTTGGTGCCTTATTTGGTCAAACAGAGGGTTTACTCTCGGATGATTTAGATTTACGAGAATTACAAAAGAGTGGCCGTGTAGGACGCATTCAAGTTAGTCTAACACTCAAAGGAGGAAAAACTAGAGGATCTATTAGAATACCCTCTAGTTTAGATAAAGTTGAAACATCCATTCTAGCAGCTGCAATTGAAACAGTAGATCGTATCGGTCCTTGCAGTGCTCAAATCTCAATTAAGGGAATTGAAGATATAAGGAAGGAAAAAATCAAGAAAATAAGAGAACGTGCATCTGAATTACTTCAAAAATGGAATTCTGAGGCTACTCAAGAATCTAGCGAATTAGCTGATGAAGTTTCTAAAGCTGCACAAACTACTAGAATTTCAACATATGGTCAACTCCCAGCTGGACCCGAATTTGGTGAATCTGATACAATAATTATCGTTGAAGGTCGTGCTGATATTGCTGCTTGCCTACGTGCTGGTGTGCGAAATACCATTGCTGTACAAGGAGCATCTGTACCAAAAGCCATTATCGAACTAACCAAGAAAAGAACAACAATTGCTTTTCTTGATGGTGATCGTGGTGGTGATTTAATACTTAAAGAACTTCTCATGTATAGTAGCATTGATTTTATTGCAAGAGCTCCTGTAGGAAAAGAAGTTGAAGATTTAAAACCTGATGAGATAATTGAACACCTGAGTAAAAAAGTACCAATTGAAAAAGCTACTTTTGTTTCAGAAATACATGCAGATGATATTTTGCAGAGAGCAATTCAACGTAAAGCTTCAAAGACAGTGACTATTTCACATCCAGTAGTTCAAGAAGAAAGTAAAGCTTCTGGTAAAGTTGAAGCATCTAAAGGAAAGATAGAAACACCTCATCATCCACCATCAAAACAACCTGGAAAACAATCTCAATATCAGAAAGACAGTCATAAGCCAGATAGTCGATCATCTGGTCAAAGACAGCAATATAGAGATAAAGATTCTAGAGATTACAAAGATTCCAGAAGTGGTGGTCGCAGAGGACAATCATCTTCACGTGATAGATATCAAGATAATGTACAAAGAGGTCCTCCACCTATACCTGACGAATTAATTCCTATCGTTAAAGAAATAGATGGAAAGGAAAAACAAGAAGGTATTTTTCTTGATGAAAAATTAAAAGAAATCAAACGTGTACCAGTAGCAACGATCTATGATGAGATTAAAAACTCAAAAGATGTTACTAAGGTAATCTTTGATGGCATCATCACACAAAGATTGATTGATGTTTGTGAAGAGAAAAATATCAATACGATTATTGGTGCAAGAACAGCTGAAATCGAAAGACGACCAGCAAAAGTAAGGTACTATATTTTCGCTTATTAAATAGATTGATTGTCATAAAAATCAATCTTTTTTTCTTTATTTTTTTTATTTTACTAGTCATATCATACAGATAATCCCTTCTTTTAAGATTAAGGGAATTACTATCTATTTTGTGTGGAAAATGTCAAAAGGACAAGAACAAACTATTACTGAGGAAAATAATAACCAAAATAATTCTACAAATGATTCAAAAATAAGTAATAAAAGAGATTCTCTTGATAATTCTCAATCTATTAGAATAAAGGATATAGAAGATACTTCAGATATACAAATTCCAAGAGATCCTTTAAGACGAATTATAGGACAGGATTTCGCTATTAAAATTGCTCGCATGGCTGCTCATCAAAGAAGAAATCTCCTCTTAATAGGACCTCCAGGAATAGGCAAATCAATGATAGCTCAAGCTTTATCATTTTATTTGGGTCAACCTACTGAGGAAATTTGGGTTGTTCATAACCCTGAAAATCCTGAAAGACCTTTTTGTGAAATTAAAAAGAGCTATGAATTAAAAGATCTCTCACAACAAAACCTAGGAGGAGAATATGGAAAATTAATTCATCCATCTAAAGCTCCTTTTGATGTTGCTGTAAAACTTGGATTTGCCTGTGAAAATTGTCGAAAATATTCTATTCCAGAAACTAGAATTTGTCCTCACTGTAGTCAATCTAAAAAGAAAAAGAGTCCATCACGTTTTGGTGATTTATTATCATTATCACCATTTACTGCAAAATCAACAGATGGCTCAAAGGTATCAAAAACAATTATTTTACCAGATGGACGAGAAGAAGTACTTCTCTTCGAGGAAGCTGGTAACAATATAAGAGTATTTGATCAAGAAGCGATTGAACTTTCTCAAGCAAAAAAAGGTCCACGTCCAATGAAAGTTCTTGTTCCTATACGTAGATCTCTTTTTGTGCAAGCTACTGGTGCAAGCGTTACAGAGCTATTAGGTGATTGCTTGCATGACCCTTATGGTGGACATCACAAACTAGGTACCCCACCTTACAAAAGAGTTGTTGCTGGAGCAATACACGAAGCACATGAAGGGGTTTTATTTATAGATGAAATTTCTCAATTAGGAAATTTGCAACGATCATTATTAACAGCATTGCAAGAGAAAAAATTCCCAATAATTGGTAGAAACCCTCAAAGTTCAGGAGCTTCAGTTCGTGTTGATGATGTTCAATGTAATTTTGTTTTAGTAGCAGCATGCAATATTTCTGATTTACCTTATATTCTACCACCATTGCGATCAAGAATTCAAGGAGATGGATACGAAATCCTTCTAAAAACAACTATGCCTGATAATGAAGTCAATAGATTAAAAATGATGCAATTTATTGCTCAAGAAATTATTAGAGATGAAAAAATCCCTCCAATGGATCGTAAAGGTATTTTTGAGGTTATTAAATGTGCTAGATTAATAGCTGAAAAGGTGGATAAAGAAGAAGCTGCATTAACATTACGTTTACGAGAGCTTGCAGGTCTAATAAAAGTTGCAGGTGATTTAGCTGTAACTAATCAAGAAGAAACAATAAATATTAGACATGTTAGAGCTGCAATGGATATTGCTAAACCTTTAGAAGATCAAATCATTCAAAGATATGGTTCGTATGAAGAAGCATACAAGAATGAAAATCGTGGTTTCCCAAAATTAGCTAAGGAAAATGAAAAAACACCTTACAATTCATGGAATGGTTAAAAGAATATAGTGAATAAACTATATTCCAATTATTTCATCCACTAACTATTTTCTCAAGATTTTCTAGTGATTCCTTAAGGATTTTTATTTCATCTTCGTTATTATATAGATAGATGGATGCACGAGCTGTTCCTTCACTAGGTTTAATGCCTAATGAATAATGGAATGGATTTGTGCAATGAGCTCCTGCACGAACCATTATTTTATATCCTTCTACGTCACTATCAAGGTAATTAGCGATATCGTTTGCAGTATCTATATTATCAAATTTAAAAGCAACTAAACTATGTCTATCCTTAGCATTCATTGGTCCTACAATATCAATATCTGGAATATCTTTTAAGGCATTAAATAATAGTTCAGTCATATATTCCTCCCTCTTTTCGATATTCTCCATTCCTATTGAATCTAGATAATCAATAGCTGCACCAGCAGCAATTTCACCAGCGTAATTTTGCAATCCGGCTTCAAATTTATGGGGAGGGTCTAAATATTCTGGAATAATTTCACCATTGATATATTTGACATCTTTAATAGTATCCCCACCAACAAGGAAAGAATCCATTTCCTTTAGTAGATGTTCCTTTCCATAAAGAAAACCTACTCCTGTTGGACCTAATGCTTTATGCATACTTACAGTGCAAAAATCAACATCGGATTTTTGAACGTCAACTCTTCTATGAGGGAAATATTGAGCATCATCGGATACAACTAATGCCCCATTATCATGAGCTATTTTAATTATTTCTTCAAGAGGAGCAGTTGTTCCACTAACGTTAGATGTATGAACAATAGATACAATACGAGTGTTTTTCGTTATAACATTTTCAAAATCCGAAATATCAAATAATCCGGTATCATCTGCTTCCACTATTTTTAATTTTAATTGTTTTTCTTTCATGATTTTATGAAATGGTAAAACTCCACTATGATGCTCGAGATTTGTAGTTATGATTTCTTGCCCTTTCTCAAAGTGTAAAGCATGTGCAACTAAATTCATTGCTTCTGTGGTATTACGTACCCAGATAATTTCATTTGTACTTTGGCTGTTAATATGTTTGGCAATTTTCTCTCGAGCGGCATCACGCAATTCTGTAGTCTCTCGAGCAAGAGAATGAATTGATCTCCCGCCACAAGCACCCAATTGTGTATAATAATAACTACTAGCATCATTGACTTGTTTGGGTTTCAAAGCCATACAAGCACTGTCTAAATATATGATTGATTTTCCATCAATTTTACGTTGTAGGGTGGGAAAATCATTTCTAATTTGCGACCAATTTACCATGTTCTACACCTATCTTAACTTAAATAGTGAAAGGATAATTCTATTTTGAAAACTTTTCCTCACTTAAAACTATTGTTATTTAACAGATATTGAAATTAAGGAGGAGATAGATAGTATATACAAAGGTGATTTTATGTTTAAGGCTATCACCAAATGTAGTATTTGTGGTACTATAACTGACAGAGATGAAATGATACTTTATCATTTTCCTAATGGTGCAAGATTCGTCTGTAAAAAATGCTATTTAGAATTACCTCCCGATCCAATTAGAAATATCCCTGGAGCTAAAGATAAACGAAGACCTCCTGAAAGTGATTTCTTTCCCCCTGTAGATTAAATTCATTCAGATAATAGAGGAGCAACAGTCTGTTGGATAGCAATTAATTTTGAATTATTTGAATACTGAATTGTTAAACCCTTAAATTCAATAACAAGGGATTGTAAAAAGGTTGATTGTTCTTTTGCGGACTCTTCTATAATAATACTTGTTAAAGCTCGTCCCATTTCAAGCTGGATAGTTTCGTTTTGATCATATTGTTTCAATAATTTACGCAAGCTTTCTAGCATTTCCTCAACTAGTTCAAAATTATCTTGTTTATAAGCCAGAACTAGAATTCTTCGGGTTGATCTAGAAAGTGTTTCCTGAGTTTCAATATCATCAGGTAAGTTTCCACTTATAGAACGTAGTTCATATAATAATGAGATACAACGTTTAAGATCATTCAAAAGTACATAAGAACGTATAGCATGTGTTAGTCCTTTTGCTAATTGTGTTTGAATAATATTATAAGAAGCAAAAGTAATTGCTAAATCACGCAATTCATCTAAATAAAGATTCATTTCATTTATTTTTTGATTTTTACCAAAGCCACTGATAATATTCACCAAGGCTTTTGCTAATAGAATTTGATAATCGACATTATAAAGATCATTCATTATCCAATCTTTAAGGACCATATAGATTTGAGTAATTTTTTCAAGTTCATCTATATCGCCATAAACTTTAATTACATCTATGAAAGCCTTCCCAAGGCGTAAAGTAACCTCAATATTCTCTGCGGTAGTTTCGAAATCAATTAATATATCCAAATATTCTTCCATCTCAGTTATTTTACCTTGAAGACCTAAAGCTCTTATAACATTCACTAGCGATTTTGAGTAGCTAACAATAATAATATCATCTTCAAAATATTTCTCAACCAAATTTTGTTGCTCAGCCAAATAATCAAAAATATCTTGAAAATTGGTTGTATATTCGCCTAACATGAAAATCATATTTACTAAAGCTTGACTATAGAATTGAACAATGTCTATTACATCATTATTAGACAAATAGAGATCCTTTAGTTCAGTGATTATTTTATTCATCAATTTAGCATTATTGTTTAGCGATAATTCTTTAGTTAAATTAAACAAACCTCGGCCTAGCATTATCTTGAGTTGTACATCTTCGGGGAATCTCTCAAGAATTTTATTGATGTCTGTTAAGAAGGAAGTAATTAGACCTGTTTCCCAGAATGTTCCAGCCCAACTTGCTGCCTTAAAGACACCCATTATAACCAAAGATTGAATTTTCTTATTATAAGGTAATTCATCAGCTAATTGTAATAATCTTTTAGCCAGTCTTGTTGCGCTATCTAAATCCTCCATTATCCCACAATAATCAAGTGCAATTCGTAATCCATTT
>JAEORM010000110.1 GCA_016840905.1 Candidatus Gerdarchaeota archaeon
AAGAAACTAAATTGATAATTATTCTTCCCATGTATAACAAAAATCACATAAATATTTACCTTGTATTAAGATTTTAGTTATACTGAGTTTTAGTTTAGGGTGAACAGTTTAGATTAGTTCTTGAACTGTTATCAGAGACTGTTTAAATAAAATTACTGTGTATAATAAATCAAGAAAAACAAGTAAAGGGATTGATTGACAATTGATCAATGAAGTAAAAAGAGGTTATTTTGAAGAAAAAAGAAATGAAACATCGAGAAGATCTTTCAAACTACTAAACATAGCAACTATACTATTAGCTACATGCTTGTTTATTGTTTGGATAGTTCTGTTGATAAGAAGTAAAATTGTGATGGGTGAATATATTCATCCAGGTTCAACTAATTATGATGTAAGTTTAATTCTTTTTGCAGAAGTTTACATAGAAATTCCCTTTGTAGTTTCAATATTATTTGCAATTGCTTTATGGTGCTTTAGTAGACAATTTGAAGGAAAAACAAAGAAAGTGCTAGGAGTAGCAGCCATTTTAATAATTTTACCATTCTTATTTGATGCTCTAATTTCAATAGTTGGATCACTTTTAGGGAATTTTTTGATTCATAGTGAAGCTGGAGCATTTATTTGGTTATTTGCTATGATTGTAACTCATAATTTGATGGATGTAATTTTCTATCAAATAGCTTTCCTTCTGCTTAGTATTGAATTGTTACGAATAAAGAAAACATTAGGTTTGAATACCAACATAATTTATAGTTCAATTATAGGATGTGTTTTAGTTCCCATTACTATAGTAACAGGTGTCATATTTCATTATTCTATTATTGCTACAGTAATTTATTTTTGGTTACAAGTGATGTTTTATTTGATTTGGACAATTACCTGCATAGAATTTGCTTTACAGCTATTCAAAATGAAAAACTCTATAGAGAAATTAAATGAAAAATTATCAGAAGAAGAAGTATCAAGATTGTTTGAAATAAATACTAGTGATACTAAATTAATCCTCAATATTGGTATGATGTTTTTATTGATTTATGCTGGCTTGTGGTTGATAGCTCAAATTATTCTAATGATAAAAGAAAATCTTCTCTATTTTTCACATTACTCCTATCTTATGGCAAGTTTTTTGGATTTGATCAAGGTACTGTATTATTTTGCAATAACCATGTTAGGCTTTGGTATCTTGTTTATGGATACTCATTTGAGAGATGAAAGAAAAGACTCGAAATTATTAATTAGTGGAACATTACTTATAACTACCTTTCTGACAGAAACTATTTTTACATTGATAATGACATCACTTATAGGAGCATATAGGTATATGGATATGCAATTATACACATTGCCTAGTTATAGTTTTGTTCAAATATATACTATAGTTTTTGAAATAACAAAAAGCCTAGGTTTAATATTATTAGGATTTGCTTTAAGAGATCAAAGAAAGCTAAAGAATTGGAAAACTAATCTATTAGTAATACCGTTCCTCTATGTGCCAGCCTATATTACTTTATTAGTTTTGGATTATGTAGGAATAATATACTTACAAATCAATATTGACCTACAATTAATCATAGTACTGATAATCATAGCAATGGTATTAGAACTATTTTTCAGGATACGAAAAGTAGATATGCAAAATCTGCTGAATAAAAATAGTGATTTAATATAGGTTTACAATATAACAATTGTAATACCTTTCACTTTTTTGTTTTTACATTTTTCCATTCTCTTTACTTTCAATAAAAATAATTGGTCAGATTAAACCAATCATCATTTTTTTAGTAAATAGTTTGTAGATTTCCTCAATATTACACCCTCTACTATTTTGTAACCTAAAAAGAAATAGAATAGCTGATTATTATTTCAAAAATTTTGAATAACTAAAATTTATCTTGATATTTAGTATAATTCACATAAAACCTTCCCCACCCACAAGGATTTCATTCAAGCTAAAAAAATTTCTATATGTTAATCCCTTATATACAAATGGTTGAGTAATAATGCAATTGAAAGAATTTGCAGTTGATTTATTGGATCTAGCGGAATGGAATGTTCTTAGAGCAATACTAAGATTGAAACCAGAGCACCTTGAATATCAAATCAAACCAGATTTAAATCCCATAAGATGGATTATTGGACATCTCATGAACCAAATGGATGCTAAATTCAATTATTTATGTCAGGGAAAAAGAATGCTGAATCCAGAAGCTATCGAGTATTTTTCTACCGGAGCTGTTGTTGAAAATGAACGAAAAGCTTTCCCTTATTCATATCAAGAATTAATTGATAAATTCCTTGAAATATCCGATTCAACGTTTTTCTATCTAAATAATCTTCTTGAAGAAAAATTCCTTGAATTACCTGAAAAAAATGTAGAGGGAAATACAGAAAACTTGTGTGAAATCATTCAAAGAGTTTCATTGCATTTCTTAGGACATGTAGGTCAAATTCAATTAATTAAGAAAGAGTTGGGAAAAGGTGGGTATTTTGTTGCTGGAGTTAAGAAAAGGCAAAGAATTGATAGCAGAGAAAAATGGCTAAAATGGTGGATTAACAATAAAGAAACATTTTCAAAGAAATAACAAACCTACGATGATGAGTAACATTTATACAAACTAAAACAGTGATACTTGTATAGGATTACAAATGAAAAAACTCAATATCCCTCAAGTAACTTGTACCTTTTTTGCTAATGATAGTTATCCAATTGAATTTCTCCTTTACTATCCTTATAAAATAAATACAAAAAATCTACGTCGCGCTTTTAAAAATCTAGCACACATATTTTGGCCCGTCTTTGGTACCTACGCACAAGGAATTATAACACAAAAACAGTACCTTGAATCTGAATGTTATGATGAAAGTATGGTAAATGAAGCATTTGATTCAACGATTACTCAAGAATCATTGTATTTTACTTACGGAAAAATGATTCCTAAAACCATCACTCGATTATTTTATCTCAAAGTAATACATTATACAAATGGGACCGTTTTAATTACTAAGATGAATCATCTTGTAGGCGATGGTTATAGCTATTTCTATTTTCTATCAGTTTTAGCAACTACAACCAAATTTAATGGTATACCTTTTCTACCAGCAATTATCAGAACTTTCTATAAGCCAAAGTATGAATGTAAATTAGATCCCAAATTCCTTTTTTCAGAGCAACCTCCGACCAAACAAGCTAACTATGATGATCTTGAGGTTGATGTTATGGAGGTTAGTCAAGTAGAAACGAGAAATCAAGCTAAGTTAACCTCTGAAAAAACAGGATTAAAGATTTCAACAAATGATATATTATGCGCACAATTACTCAAATTGATTATCAAAAGCAAAACACTAAACTCTAGAGAAAATTTCAACTTAGTAATCCCAGTGGATATGCGTCAATCTGTACCCTTTTTGGGTTATCGTTATTTTGGTAATGGTCTAATACTTTATCGAATATCCTTTACCAAACAAGAGGTTGCTCAAAATGAAGTAGAAGAATTGGCAACAAAAATAAAAGCTAATTTCCCTGATCGAAATCCTCAAGCTTTTCAAACATTTTTACAAACATTTGAGGAAAACATCGCAACAAAGAATCTGCAAAAACTGTTATTATATGATCCCGAAACAGAATTTCTTGTAACTAATCTTTCTCGAATGCCAACCTCGAAACTTGATTTTGGTTCTGGTCCTCCAACACTTATTGTTCCTCTTACTCGTGGTAAAAATGGTGCAGCTATTTTAGCTCAAGATAATAAGTTCATTTTACAATTAGGTCATTGAAATTAATTTTTTCTAAAATCAAAAATCTTGAAATCATTGTCGCTACAATAAAGATAAATCTTTGAATTATAAAGTCATAAAGTATTATCTATTCAATTTCTTTTACTAGAATATTGTTTGTTTCTTCTTCTTGTTTTTTTTCTTCACTTACTGTAGGAGTTGACTGTTTCCGACCAAGATTTTCTATGTAGAATTTGATTTAGACTGATAATTAATTTTAATAGTATTATAACAAAACAATAGTTATGTCTTTCATAGAATCTCACCCTAGAGAAATAACAGATAATGTTATCAAATTGATTGGCAGAGAATGGATGCTTATAACTTCTGGTTCGAAAGATAGTTATAATATGATGACAGCCTCCTGGGGAGGTTTAGGTATTTTATGGTATAAGCCTGTTTGTTTTATCTTTGTTCGACCAAGTCGTTATACTTTCCAATTTCTTGAGAAAAATGAATTTTTTAGCATAGGATTCTTTACTGAAGAATACAAACCAGTTCTTAATTTATTAGGATCAAAATCTGGTCGTGAAATAAATAAAATGAAAGAAGTAGATCTTACACCTATAGAAGATGCTAATACTATTTATTTCCAAGAATCTCGTATGGTATTTCTATGTAAAAAATTATATCAACATGATATTAAAAATGATAATTTTATTTCACCTATTAGAGAAGATGTTTACAGTGATGGTAATTTTCATCGAATGTACATTTGTGAAATAATCAAATGTTTAATTAAGAGTGGAGAATGAAATAAATTAGGCATTATAAACATGTGATGACAAGCAATATTGTTAATTAATTTAATAGCAGATTTTGATAGAAATGATATCTATTGGAAAAAACTGATTCCCTTTTTATAGATAAAATTATTTCACAATTTTTATAGTTAGAAGAACGTATGATTAATTATGGAACTCAATAAATTAATTGAATATAAGATTTGGTCAGATAATGTTTATCTTGAATATTGTAATTCTTTAACTGAAGAACAACTTAGAAAAAATTTTTCAGCTTATAAAAAGTCCATTCGAGATATTTTAGAACACTTTTGTGATGTAGATTGGTTCTGGTTAAATTTTCTTACTACCAAACAAATGGATTATCCACCTGACTTTACAAAGATGGAAAGTAAAGAACTAATAAAATATATTGCTAAACAAAACAAGAAAATAGTTGAGTTTATTTCGAAAAATGATTTGAAAGAAGAATTCATTATTCAATGGCATAAAACAGATAAAGCTGTAGTAACGACAGCTGAAAACATCATTTTTAATTTTATCACTCATAATGCATATCATCGCGGACAGATAGCTATTTTCTTACGAATGCTAGGTTTTGAAACAATAAAAGAAACTGACTTTAATCCCTATATTTACGAAAAAGGTCAAAAATAGATATTTCACTAAAATACACTGACTACCAAGAGCTTAAACTATATTTAATAATTCTGAAAACGATTCTTTTAGTTAATTATGTATAATAATTCATTTAATTCGAATGCATTTGAAGAAAATAACTTTTTTTTCAAATATGGGATTCTTTCTCTTGAATATTTATCAACCATGCAAGAAGATATTGATAAATTAAAAAGAGCTAAAGTTTTAAGTGAAAATGAAAATTTTCAGAGATCCATGCAAAGAAGGAAGTTGGAAAAACCTTCCGATTTTCAGGAAGCAAAGTATCTTATTGTTTTAGCTAGAGCTCGAAAACTGGGACAAATCAATTTTAACTATTTGGGTAAGAAATATGAAATCATGGTACCACCTGATTTTCATGATGATGGTTTTACAACAGAAGATGAACAAAAAGCTGTACAAAAATATATTATTAGAAAACCAGGTTACAAAATTGTAGAAACAGAATATATCCACTTAAAGCTAGCCGCAGTTCGTAGTGGTTTAGCAAAATATGGTCGGAACAACATTTCCTATGTAGAAGGCATGGGGAGCTTTCTTACTTTATCAGCTTATTTCACCGATTATGATTTTCATAATGAGTCAATTAGTGAGATAAAAATGATGGACAGATGCGAAACTTGTAACATATGTATGAATAAATGTCCTACAAAAGCCATTAGAAAAGAACATTTCGTAATCGATGCAGGAAAATGTATTACAGAGTACAATGAACACGAGGGTGATTTTCCAGATTGGTTGGACAAGAAATTTCACAATGCGATAGAAGGTTGTCTATATTGTCAATACTATTGCCCTGAAAACAAAGAAGTAAAAAAAGAGATTGTAAAACTAGAAGATATTACAGAAAAGGAAACAAAAGCACTGCTTGATGGTCATGAAAATCCCGAATTACTACATTCTCTTATTAGGAAATTAAAAATGTTTACAATTGAAGATGCTGAAGAAGAATTACCAAAAATAAAAAGAAATTTAGAAGTTCTAATTAAATGATTGTTTAATTAGATCATTCTTCCTTTTTTTAATCAAAAAAGAAAAAGTATTAGGAATTCTAGAAAACTCCTAAAATTCCTATCTTTAAGATAGATAAAACTATAATAACAACTACTAGTAAAGCTATTGTAATACTAGAAATTATTAATGCTGCTTGATTGGTTTTATTCTTACCCTCATTTTTTCGAGCTGAAATTGCCAAAATTAATCCAAAAATGCTTACAAGGATGAATAATACTGAACATAAACCAACAATAGATATAGTTAATGCTAATTTTGAATCTCTTTGTGTTAAATCTTTTGTTTTTTCCATTTGACTAGCGATGATTGCTTTCTTATCAAGTTCACTAGCTTCTACTGCATCTGTACTACTAGCATCAATTGCACCACTAGGAGTAGGGGCTAAATTTACCCAGTCTACATTATAGAAACTTATTTGAGCGTTAATTTGCCCTCGTTGCCACCATTTTGTGCTAACAGGAAAACGTTGCCGACGAATTGGTACTATATTATTAGTCATTGTCCGAATAAACCATTCCAGCGAGAATATATATCCAATTTTTTCCCAGAGCCAAAGAATCAAACTATAAAATGCTATCGTGAGGATCATTATTACTACCATACCAAACCATAGAGGTTTTTGGTAATTTGTTCCGAAAGCAACTAGTGAAGTGATTTCCCATATAATGAAGAAAATCCATTGGTTGTTGTAATTTGTAAAAGCAATCGTACCAAAACGTCGAATGATTTTTGTTCTATTAGCGAATTTATGACTAATACCACGGAACTCAATTACTCTCAACAGAACAGCAATCAGAATAATACTGAAGCCATTTTCACCCATAAACTGAGCCAACCAAGAGAAAGGAGGAATTGGAAATGAATATGAAGGATTATCTGCAGAAAGAAAACGATGAGAACCAAATTCTCGGTATAATGTAAAAGCATGTTCAATCCCATTTTCTCCACCTTGAATAATTACATTAGTAAACATAGCTATAAGACCTATGACTCCAGCAATAAACATCACAAGACCAATTAAAAACAAATGTCGTGGGAATTTCTGACTAATTTCATCCTTAGGTTTAGACAATACAATACCAATTATACTGCCAACAAATGATATTGCTAGATATGGAAAAAGCGGTTCTACATATCCAGAAAAAATGCCAAGAAATGGTGTTCGAAATATTTCCCAAAAATTCTCTGTACCAATCCATGGTAAATCTATTCTATGACCACTTGGGAATGTTCCAAAAGGAAATCCAGGAACTATTTTTCCAATTATCCACCAAACTGGTTGTGTTAACGCAACAATAGACACTGCAAGAATAATATAGGCAATGATTAAATTGCGTCTATTTTTCCAATGACCTTTCAAAGATAAAAGACCTTGGATTATACCGTTGAAAATTAAGCACCAAGCGATTGTATGTATTGTCTCAAAGGTATTCCAACGCCAAAGTGGTATAGACCAATTTGTATTCTCGATATCATTCAAATTTTTAAAGAAACTACCTGCTAATGCACCATATCCTGTTATGCCTTCACATATCATGGCAAAAGCGAGTAATAGAACACCACCAAAGATTTGTTTGAAAATTAAACTTTTGATTTTACTGCCACGTTCTAAATCACGAAACATACTAATCATATTGCTTGCAGATGAAATAAGCAAGAAGAAACCTGCTAATCCACCAAAGAATGGCGCAAAGAACATTACTGTAAGCGCAATAATTGGTTGTTCACTGATATTATCCATTAGCTGATCAATATCTAAAACATTTTGAAGGATATGTAGTATTAACATCATGAAAATTGCTAATCCTCGTGCAAAGTCTAAAGTAATGAATTTTCTAAGTCCTGTACTTTTTGTCTCATTATGAGTTACATTAACTGCCAATTGAATATCCTGCTTTATATTTTGTAAAACTACTTTTGATTACCTTTAAAGTTTAAAATTTTTTTGAGGATTCATTACAAAATTTTGTCTTTCTTCTTCTCTTAAGAAGAGTTACATCTAAATTCATTTACTGTTTGAATATAATTTTAATCTAATAATCATTAAATAAGAATTAAACATTTAAAAAACTTTTAAAGCAGTAAGTTATTCCTAAATATATCTTGATTTGAGGAAAGTATTTTGAAACAGCAAAGAAAAGAGAAAAAGTCAAAAGAACTCAAAAAGACAAAAAAAGATAGAAAAATGAAGAAAGAGAAAAAATACAAGTCCTATGTTAGATGGTTCTTTGCCCATGTTTTACAACATAAATGGCTTTTTACACTGAATTTCATTGGTATAATTGCTGTAACTTACACTCGAACTATTGTTCCCAAACGTATAGGAACAATAACCGATTCTCTCATAGGTGGAGAAGAAATTAAATTATTAGTTACCATAGGTACTCTTTTAGGCTTTTATTTACTCAGTTATTTTCTTGAATATACCACTTGGATGATTGGGCATCAATTAGGTTCTAAGACTGAACAATCTATGCGCAGAGAATTCTTTTTGAATGTTCAGAATAAACCATTGAGCTTTCATGATAGTATTAAAACAGGCGATTTAGAAGCATTAGCAACAAACGATCTTCGGGTAATAAATACCTTAATAGCTCATGGATCGTTTTACTTTTATCCCTTTTTCCAAAGTATTGTTACTTTTATCCAAATTACTGTTACATATGATTATATTATTGGTTTAACACTCTTACCCTTTCTTTTTGTATATACGCTTTTTGTTTTAAGGTATCGAAAGCTTTTGATTCCTTACTCCAAAGAATCTTTAACTAAGCATGCAGATGTTACTGTTTCTTTGCAAGAGAGTTTGAATAGTGTACAAGTTGCTAAAGCCTTTTGTGCAGAAGATTTTGAATTCCGAAAGTTTAGAAGAACTGTACAAGCATTTCGTGAGAATAGATTAGGTGAAATTCGCATTCAAGCTCGCTTTTATCCTCTATTGGTCCTTTTTGCTGCAATTGGTCTTTCATTAGTTTCAGGTATCTTTTTGATTGCTAATGGATTAATGACTACAGGCGGTTTAACAGCTATTA
Organism: Candidatus Gerdarchaeota archaeon; assembly: GCA_016840905.1. The sequence continues at coordinate 9,242 of JAEORM010000110.1, forward strand.
TATTACTGTTACTTGCTCTTATAGATCCAACTAATCTAATTTTCTGGGCAACCAGAGATATGATCAGAGGATTTGGTGCTAGTGAGAGGGTTTTCAATATTATTACTAAAGGCACAGTAGAATTGTTACCTGCACAAAGAACTGGCTATTCAAGCACTTTCAAAGGAGCTATTGAGTTTCGAAATGTTTCATTTTCTTACAATAATGGTAACTCTAAGAATAGAGCCGTTTTAAAGAATCTAAACTTTCGAATTGAACCTAATCAAAGAGTTGCTTTGGTAGGTCCTACAGGTTGTGGAAAAACAACTTTAGCTAAACTTCTTTTACGACTTTATGACCCTCAAGAAGGTTCTATTTTATTGGATGGTAAACCAATTTATGAATATCCTTTAGAATTGGTTCGTCAAAAAGTTTCCTTAATTGAGCAGGATATCTTTCTCTTCTCACAAACCATTGAAGAGAATATTAAATTTGGTTTTCCCGAGTCATCACAAGATAAAGTTATTGAGGTATCAAAACTTGCTCAAGCTCATGATTTCATAACCAAATTTGATCAAGGTTATAATACTATTGTTGGAGAAAGAGGTACCACTCTGTCTGGAGGAGAGAAACAGCGTGTAGCAATTGCACGTGCTTTCTTAACAAATCCTGATGTGTTAATTCTCGATGATTCGATGAGCGCAATAGATAGTGAAACTGAAGAAAAAATTGGTATAGCAATTAAGAATATCTTAGAAAATCGAACTACTTTGATAATTACACACCGTTTACATACTATTCGAACATCTGATTTAATTCTTGTAATGAAAAATGGTGAAATTGTTGCTCAAGGGAAGCACGATGATTTACTGAAGAGTTTTGCTGATTACCGGAAAGTGTTTGGTATACGTGATGGTGAAACTTTGGTTAAGGAGGTAAACTAGATGGGACTAATGAGAAGTGCAATGCGAGAAAAAGAAAAACGTCAGTATAGTGATAGAGAACTATTCAGACGATTTATAAAACGACTTGCTCCTTACAAGAAGAATATCATACTAATTGCTATATTTATCATTCTCCAAGCAATTGCTGCAGTTGTTTCACCCATTCTAATGGGTTTTGTTGTCAAAGAGATTGTTTTACCTGCTTATCGTTTTGTTTTGATAATAATTGCAGCTGTTGGATTTTTCCTGGTGTATTTAGTTAATTGGGTTGCATTTTCGATGCAGCAAGTCCAAACAGGAAAATATGTTCCTTATTTTCTCGAAGATATGCGTCTTGAGTTATTTACTAAACTTCAAGAACAAGATATGACATTCTTTGATAAAAATATGAGTGGAAAAATCAATAGTATTGTTGTTAATGATACTTTAGATTTTAGTGAAACTGCGATACTAATTAGCAATGCTATTGGTAGTATTGTTATTAGTTTTTCAATATTAGGCATTCTATTCTATTATGATTGGAGACTTGCTTTAATTGCTGTTGTAGCTATCCCTATATTGTTCATTCTAATGTTCACTCTTCGTAGTATCTCTAAACGAGCTAGTTCCGCTTATCGTGAATCCATAAGTAGTGTAAATTCTGCTATGGTTGAAGCAATTGAAGGAATTCAAGTTTCCAAGAGTTTTGGTCAGGAGATAAATATTACCAATCAATTTGAAAATATTAACCAAAACTACTTCCGATCTTGGATGCGTTTAACTGCTATAACCCATTTCTGGCGACCATTACTTAATACTCTAACAGCAGTCATTCTCTGCCTTGTCTTGTACTATGGGATAGATTTTGGGGTTGAAGCAGATATAATGGTCATGTTTGTTTTATATATCCAAACTTTCTTCAGACCAGTCATGCAATTAGCTCAATTCTTCCCTGAGTTAAGTGCTGGTTTTGCAGCTTTTGAACGTATTGTTACAATAATTGACAGTAAACCTGTTGTTCAACAAATACCTGATGCTCAACCACTTGCAGAAATTAAAGGTAATATCGAATTTAAAGATGTCAAATTCTGGTATAATCAAGATAATGTTGTTTTCAAGAATCTTAATTTGAATATCCATAAAGGTGAGAAGTTGGCTGTGGTTGGTCACACAGGTTCAGGTAAAACTTCACTAGTCTCACTACTTTCACGATATTATGAATTTCAAGATGGTGATATTTTAATTGATGGAGAGAGTATTCGCAATTATACTTTGGATTCCTATCGTAAGCAATTTGGTAAGGTTGAACAAGAAGTCTATTTATTCCCGGGTTCTATTAAGGATAATATAGCCTACGGTAGAGAAAATATTGCTGATGCTGATGTTTGGCGGGTATTAGATATCGTTCAAGCAAGTGAATTTGTTCATAGATTACCTGATGGATTAAATACTATCATAGGTGATCGTGGGCGAGATCTTTCAGTAGGGCAAAGACAATTAATCAGTTTTGCACGAGCGATTCTCCAAAATCCTCAGATTCTTATTTTAGATGAAGCAACTTCAAGTGTGGATGCTTTTACTGAAGCAATGATTCAAGAAGCATTAGAAAAAATACTTGAGGATCGAACAGCTATCATTATTGCTCATCGATTAAGTACTATTGTTAATGCTGACCGTATCATTGTTATGGATAAAGGTGAAATTGTTGAAGAAGGAACACATGATGAACTTTTATCTAAAAAGGGTAAGTATGCATCACTCTACAATCAATACTTTGTTCATCAGAGTTTAGAATGGCAAGAACAAGCTTTCTCCGAATAGCAAATTTCACTAATAAATATAACAAACTAATTAAAATGAAAAAAAGAACTTACAAATAATTCTTGTAAGTTTTTTTATTATTTGATTTTTGGACGTTGAATTTTGCTTAAACGAATTAAACTCGCAATAGAAATAAAACTTAGAAGCATCCAAAAGTAAATTGGTCCAGATATTTCAGTAGGATTTTGACTCCAGGTCAAATTATTACAATCAAAATACCACAATTCATTATAAGGAACTGAAAAAGCTTCTCCAACTCCACCAAAAAGAATTATTTTATCTAGATAACTATCATAAACCATTTCATGTTTACAACATGCTGGTGGGTGAATGTTTGTTTCGATTTCTGTCCATTCATTAAGTTGCAAATTATAACTCCTTTTGTCTTTAAGAGTTCTTGCGGGTACATATTCATTATCTCCACCAAAAACGATAAAATTACCATTAATTGGATCATAGACCATCGCTGAATGATATCTCTCAAGAGGTTTAGTTGTTGGATTCATTTTGGTCCATGTAATTGATGAGCGATTAAAAGTCCAAATATCATTTTTTAATGTCATATCATCAAATCGTCCACCAAAAAACACTCCTACTTTATTTATTTCATCATAAACAAAGGATTGACCATAACCGTAGCCAGGACTATTTGTGATATTAATTTCATACCAATTATTTGCTGTAAAATTGTAGGCCCACATATCATCACAAGTTGAAATTTGTGAATGTACTCCTGCATATAGGATTACTTCATTATATTCAGGATCAAAATACATTTCATGTGCTGCTCTAGCAGATGGGGCATTGGTTGGATAAAGCTCAGTCCATTGATATGTTGTTGGATCAAATTCCCAAGTATCATTTACTTGCAATCCTGTTGCTTCAGCAATCCCGCCAAAAAGTAAAATTTTTCCAGAAATTGAATTGTAAATCATTTGGTGATTAGTTCGTGCACCAGGTGAATTTTCATTGGAAAGTTTAGTCCATGACTGATTAACACTTGAAAAAATCCAAGTTGATTCTAAATCGGCTAAACTTCCATCATTAACGTCTCCTCCAAATAAAATCATTTGATTATTCTTGATATCATATGTCATCTCATGATGGAAAATCGGTAAAGGACTATTATTACTATCCTCTGCAGATGTAATATTGTTCTGTGTAAACCAACCAATTGAAATAAGAATAATAAATGAAGTACTAAATGAGATTTTCAAAATATGTTTACTCAATTCCATACTTAACACTACCAATTATAATTATAAATTTGAGATAAAATCAACACTACAAATTAGTTATAAATTAATTTTTTAAAAAATGCCTACCAGTCTGGATTTATTATTATTTTTTGTTTTTTGAATTCAGTTTATTTTTCTAAATTGTAATACTTCTACAGGTTTCAATCGATGCCAAACCATTATTTCATGTTCAAAAGTTTCTTCTAAAATGAAAAAGGGTCTAGTTTCAGCTATAATTTCTTCAAAAGAAAATGGTAATTCCTCTTGATGAACTATCGTCATAGATAACTTGCCATCTTCTTTCAGTATACGATTGAATTCCTCAAATAATTTTTTTAAGGGTTGCAAATCTCCCTTATCTAAAAATAATGGATAAATAACATCATAAAAGATGATATAATCAAGCGAATTATTTTCTAAATCGATTGTTAATTCTCCCTTCGTTATCATTGATTCAATATTAGTTATTTCGAATTTTTTGCTTCGCTTTTCAAGTTCATCAATTGCATCTGCATTCTTGTCTAAAGCATAAACCAATCCATTCGGAGCAATTGCATATGCGATAGCTATAGTATAATCACCCACATTGCAGCCAAAATCCAATACTGTAAATCCTTCCTTTATCCCTATTTTTTTAATAAAATCTAATCCTTCATTAAAATACCAAATTGCTACATTGAGCGGAATTCTCAATTGAATTTCTTCATGTTCTTTAGACATTTATCCCATCCCTTTTTACATGTATGTTTCTACTATTTTATAACATAATTTAATTATATTTACTTTTTTCCTGAAGTTTAAGTTAAATTCGAATTTTTAATTGATAGACTAATTTCATTGATCACATACTGTAAGTATATCTTCTTTACAGAAATAAATCAAAACATATAGAATTGTATGTTTCATTGCTTTAAAATAATTAACCAGTAAATTTCTAAAAAAAGAAAGAAGGTATAGTAAATTATGACGTTTTTATGCTCTACTATACCAAGCTCCTGAAGGATAATTAACAGTAAGATTTGGAAATCCTTCATCAAGTGTTCCAAAGAATCCATATGGGTAGCTACCAAACCAATCTTCTTCCCAATCAAATGGTGTTCCATAGGTTGGATTATCTATTTGAAAAACTAATTCCATACCATAAAATGGAAATAGGTAAGTTGGTGCTCTAACCAATCCACCAAAAACACCACACCACGATGAATAGTAAGTTGTTTTATCATAGTAGAATTCATCAACAACATGAGCATAAACTTGATGTAAACCACCTGGTAATTCAGTATCTGTAGCATCATCATTAGTTATCCAATTACTAATCCATAGATGACCTATTGGGCAATATCGCTGTACTTGAATATCGAAACCTGGATTAAGATAGTAATAAAATTCTATGGTAACATCAAAAACAAGTTTATATTGTGTTGATAAAACATATTCAGTAATTTCAAATCTAAGATAGGTATCTTCACTTCCATAATCTTCTATATATAGCCAAGATCTTATTTGTTTTAGATTTATATCACGATGTTCATAACCTGGATTTCTAGTAATTGTAGCAGTATATGTACTATAACCACTTTTACTTACTTCCATATTGAAAGTTCGTGCTCCACCTGTACTATATGAAAAAACAATACAATAATAGCCTGAATTATCAGTTGTATCAGTAATCGTTTTTGTTCCACATGTGACTTTTGCTACTGCATTGCTAAGTGCTTGTAATGTAACTGAATCCCTTATAGTTCCATAGAAAATATAGTCATAGGTATAGATCTCTAGATAAATTATTGATTGATAGGCTCCTTCATATGTTTTATAACCAGCTTTTGAAACTTGTATCTTTCTAGCACCAATTGGTACACTTGAAAAACTATAGTAACCATTAGTATCAGTTGTTCTTTCACCAATATATATCCAGCCGGTATTAAAATCGTATATCCAAAGTTTGACAGTAGCATCACTTATTGGATTACTTGTTCCAGATTCCTTAACATAACCATTTAGTGGTAGTAAAGGCGCTTTAACACTTGAGATAGTTACAAGTGCAAAAGATAGAAATATGGCACATACAAAAATTCCATTTATCCTTTTTCCTTTCATTTTTTTCTCCTCTTTAAATTTGCCAAAAACTGAATAAGAAGTATCCTTAAATCCCATCCCTTCAGTTTGGAAAATTTCTCATTCATGAGTTTGTTTTAATATAGGTCAAATTAAATTAAAAGAATTTTTATTTTTTGTCAATTGAAAGTAATTTCTAAAATAGAATTTATCTACTAAATAATTTTTATTCAAAAAATTTCTCAATAAATTTTTCATTTTCTTGGGTTGTGTAAATGTGTCACTCATTATCATCAGTGAAATTAATTATTAGGTGAATTATCAATAGCAGTAAAATAGAATTAAATGATATTATATGCTTCAAAGATTCAATATCGTTTGCTTAACTTTTTAATGAAGCTGTTAGCATTTTTATTCCTTCAATTATCAAATTGGTTGTTTTTTCAGAGAAAAATTGGTTCCATTCTTGAGCACAAATAGCCAAATCATGTAATTTTCGTTCTGGCTCCAATTTATTTTGAATATTTATAGCTAGAATATCTATTCCCCAATAAATATTAGCTAATAGATTGGCTGCAAAAAAGAAAGGATAAATAGCTTCAAAATTAATTCTATTTGCAAACGGAAACTGCTTTTGATACTCCTGAAAAAGGATAGTTCGTCCATCTACTGAAATGTCATTCATTTGTAAAAACCAACAAATCTCTTCAGCAATATTTCCATATTCTGAATTTTCCCAATCAATCAACCAGATTTTATTATTAGTATCAATTACAAAATTATTAGTTAAATCTCCATGTATTTGAGCTGTTATAGCTATCATTTCATGCTTTTTTTCTTGAGATATAGAATCTTTAAATTCTTGCAAGGCACATTCAAATGCACTTAGAATTGATTCATTCATCAAATGTGAATATTTAGTAATTATCATATTTATAGTTTGATTGGTTGTTGAAAAGAGTTTTTCAATACTACTGAATCCATCTTCTATTATTTGATAATCTATTTTGTGAATTCTACTTAATATTAGTGCAAATTGCTTCATTATTTCATAATCATTAAAATTGGGTTTTTTACCTTCTATGAATTCATAAATAGCTGCGCCTGAAGGAAAAAAGTGCTTGTCTGAATAAATTGGTGGAGGAATAAAATTCAATCCTTTATCAATAAAGAATTTTCTTATTTCTACTTCTTGTAATACTTTTTTCATCCTTTTTGGATAAAGAGCTGTTTTTAATGCGTATACACCATCATCAGTTTGGACTTTGAATACAGTAGAAGCTTCTCCCTTACCTAAATAAGAAATATCTTGTACTGTCTTTCCTATTTTATTAAATAGGTTGTGGATATTTTCATCAAAAGCCATTTGAGACCAACTTTTTATGATTTTCATGGGATTAGATTAGATCCAAGATACAATATTCCATCCATTTGAAATGTCAATGGATCAAATCTCTGGTCAAATCAAATTTCTAAAAGTAAAAATATTCTGACAAATCTGAAAGAAAAAAAGGAAGCTCCAGAGATAGTGTGAGAAGCTTCTGTTGCTTAATATTTTGATAACGATTTACCGAAAGCTTGAGCTTGTGTTAATTCTTCCTCTGTAGGATGACCAAATCCATCTATAATTTTGCCATTTTTGAAAATGCGACTGGCTCCAGCACTATAACAACGTTCAGGAAGAATTGATAGTTTCTTATTCTTTTGGAGCATTTTCTCCATTTGCTCAAACATTAGCTCATTTGTTTTTCGGGGATTAGCTGTGTTTGTAGTAGAAGGATGAATAACATCTGGTGTGCCACTTGTAAAGAATAATGCTACCTTTTTTTCGTTTTTAATTTTTCTAGTAATTTTTCTTAACATTCTTGTACCAGCAAAGCTTATTTTACCAGCCATCATCCAAGAACCAACAGCTATAAGCTCATAATCTTTTAAATCAGGTATGTGTTTATCATCAAAACACTCTACACC
>JAEORM010000001.1 GCA_016840905.1 Candidatus Gerdarchaeota archaeon
ATCCCAAAGTTTTGTTCATTATTGTAAAATGATAAATATACACCCGCTCTTGAGCTTCCAATTACGCCAAATAATTTTTGATAAATATTCCAAAATGAATCAAGAAATAATTTATCTGATATTTTTTCTTCTTTTAATGTTAATATTTCAAACAAAAGATATCTTTGTCTTTCTAATTTTTTATTTGTTAATGTGTGTTCTTCTAATGAAGCTGGTAAATCAAGTTGATCAAATTCAATATTATCATCTAAGTTATCTACCAATTCATTCTTTTCTCTACCAGCTATTTCTATTCCTGGTGCGATAAAACCATCTGAGAGTTTATTTCTATTTAATTCAATTCGAGAGAAAAATTCTTGATAGTTTTTTCTTATGATATCTTCTGGTATACCTAATAATTTACCAACTGATATTATCCCTCTCTTATCTCTAAAGTCAAGTGGTGAAGACACATTAAAAGTAAAAACAAAACTTGCTTTCTCTTTCAATAGAATATTTATCACTCTTGAGACATTTCTCATAAACATTGAACTATTTGATTTCTCATCTAATAATGAACTTAGATTAATCTCAAAAAAAGTGTTATTTTCTGCTGCTACATTTGCCAAAGGTCCAGTTATAATCTCTCTTAAAGAAGTGTCAGGTATAGCAAGTATATCTACCCTATTATCTTTTACAACCCATTGAGCTACTTTTGGCGAAGAAGTTTCAATACCTATGATTTCATAATTTAAACGAACATTAGGGAGTAATTTCCTAACCTTTTCAACATTATTTTCTTTTATATCAAATCGACTAATATGGGAAATAGTTGATTTCTTCTTCTCATCTTTTGTTTTTTTCTTATATTTCTCATTTAAAATTACATATGCCTTTAAACCTAACCTAGTTGCTATTCTGTCATATGAAGAATGATCCTTATCTGAAAGCTCGACTCGAGGTTCAACAAAAATAGGCATAGTAATATCACTTCTTTAGTAATCCAAAATTCTGCAATACCTCTTTTAGAAGATTTGGTTCTTGCTTGTAGATAATGAATTTGATTATATATTGAATAGTATTATCACCATCATCTAAACTAATTGTATCATTATACGCATCTTGTTTATTGAAACGCATCTAGAAGCAATTATTTTCATCAATCCGGTCATCTACTTCATGCAGCAAAGAATCCTTATCTATCTCTTGAATTTTGGTTGCTAAATATTCCATCGAATTTTTAACCAATTTATTCTGGGTTATTGCTAATTCAAGAAGGAACATTTCATTTCCAGCATGACCTCTTAATTTTATTTCTGAAATTTCAACTTTATCACGGATAATTTCTGGTAAAAGATTAATCATAGCTTGTTTAACTTTATCAATATCCTCAGTAGAATGAGAACTACATGAAATAGTAATTTCCTTTAATTTATATCTTGTATCAGTTGACAAAGATTCTTACTCCAATAACTTATATCAACAAAGATAGTTTTAAGCTTTTAGAAGAAAAAAAGAAAGTAGAAAAAAGAATAATTTAATTATTATTCTTATTTGCCATTTCTCTTATTAGCCCTCAAAGAAGGTCTAATATTTTCAGCACCAGTTCCTTTTCCTCTTAAACCACGAGCATGTTTACCTGCACTGGTTAAGCCACGGAAAACTCTTCTGGTATTAGCATGATTGAGTATCCAATTAATTCTAGGATCTTTTATAATAACAGGGTGATGTGGATCAACAAGTATTACTTCGAACCATTTGAATCGTCCATCTTCACCAACAGGGTAAGAATTAAGCACTTCTAGATTTGGATATCTTCTTGCAGTACGTTCTTCAGCTATCCATCTGAAATTTTTCGCTGGTTGGATTTTTCTTACAGCTTGACCCTTGGTATGTCTACCTTGAGATGGTCTACTTTTTCGAAGTCCTGTTCTTCGAATTCTAATTCGTACTAAAATATAACCTTGTTTAGCTTTATAACCCAATTTTCTTGCTTTATCAATTCTTGTTGGTTTATCTATACGAATAGCTGCTGGTTCCTTCCTCCAGAGCATAAATCGTTCTCTTTGCAAGGCTTTAAATTTAGGATCTTTTCTATCTTTCCAAAAATCACTAACGTATTTGTACATAATTGATTAACACCTCACCAATTCCGCTTGCGCGACATCTAGGTAAGTTCTGCTAATAATTTTATTAGCATATATGGCAACAACACATTAGCTTTTTAATACTTTCTAATAGGTAAACAAATTAATATCAAGAATAGTTCAAAGAAGTTCATTGGTATAAAAAACGAGAAAAGGAATTATTCGTTGATTTCACCAACCAATTCTTGATGATTAATCAGTCAATTTTTCAAATCTTATCCCTATATTTTGATTTGGTTGAATGATATCAAACATACTTGAAATAAGAA
>JAEORM010000111.1 GCA_016840905.1 Candidatus Gerdarchaeota archaeon
AGTTGTTATTAAATATTTGTATTCTAATTAAATAAGTTTATGTCTAATTTTTCAACATTTAAAGATAATATAGAACGCTATTATGTTTTTGATATAAAATATAAAGATGAGTCTATTTTTATGAAGTTATTAGGAAAATTATTATTTTTTAATAAAAATTTTATGACTCATTATATAACCACGATTGGTAATACAGTATATTTTCCTGATAGAGATTTTATTAAGGATTATGATGATGCTGCCATTCGTGTACTTGCGCATGAGATGGTACATGTAGCACAAAAAGAAAGATATGGCGCTTTTTTATATTCATTGGCTTATTTGTTTCCTCAAAGTTTAGTTATTTTTTCTTTATTAGCGATTTTAGCTGTTATTTGGTTACCTTTTCTATGGTTTTTATTGTTTCTAGTTTTTTTAGCTCCAATTCCAGCACCATGGCGAAAAAAGTTTGAACTAGAAGGGTATACAATGAGTTTATTCATGTTGGATCTTCGCTTTAGGAAACTAGGTTATCCAGATCATAAAGCATTAGAAGAATTGTCCGTATATGCCGCTAAAATCAATATTCAAAATTTTGAAGGTTCAGGATATTGGTTTATGTGGCCTTTTGGAGTACATAAGGAATTAGTAGATAGGATTAACGAGATTCGCGAAGGTGTTATATCAGATACAGATGAGATATATGGTCGTATGAAACGGTCATATTTTACTTAATCTGTTTCTATTTATGAATTATGACATTGGAATCATTGGTGCTGGTGTTTCTGGAGTTTTTGCTGCTTTACGTTTAGCGGAAAAACACAGACATTTAAAAGTTGTTGTTTTTGAATTTGGTCCACCTCCTCCGAATTGCCTTCGGCAAGATCCTATTCAAGTTAAACGACGACGTCGTCAACTTGAAGGATGGTTTGGGTGTTTTCCTACAGGTGATGGTAAAATCTATCTTGAAGAGAATGCTACAACAGTTTCAGAATTGGTTGATGGTAGAAGGATACGGCCAATTAAAGAATGGTTTGCAAATCAATTGCACGAAATTAATAGTGCAAAGATTATAAAATCTAAACAACCATCCCCTTATATAAAAAAGACTATTAATGATAAGGGATTTGATTTACGCCTTCATGAATACGAACAATGGGTTCCAAAACAAATACGACAATTGGCTGAAATTTCAGCAGAAAAAATTGAGGCCACAGGAAATATATTTTTAAGCTTTGATACAGAAGTTTTTAGTTTTTTGAAAAAAGGAAAACAATTTGTTATTCATACTTCTCATGGTGAATTCAATTGTAAGAGAGTTATCCTTGGAGTAGGACGTACTGGTTGGCGTTGGGTCAATAAGCAGTATAAAGATTTAGGAATTCTTACTGATGATAAAACAAACGTTCGATATGGTGTTCGTGTTGAAATGCCATCATCAGCTTTGAAAGATTTTCATAAATCTCATTGTTCTTTACTTAGAAACGACTTAATAGTTGGACCTATGTATTGGATGGGTTCAATTATTCAAGAAGATCATGAGAATATGACTATAGCTGCTTTCCGAGTAAATGAGGAAAGGTGGAAAACCGATAAAGTGTTTTTCTCAGTTCAAAGAAATATGCCTTTTATCGAAGCTCCAAAACCAGTGAGAGGTTTTATTCCGCAAGATACATGTACTTATATTAATCGATTAGCGCAATTATCTCATTGTATTTCAGGAGATCGTGTTGGTAGAGAGAAGATTACTAACTTTTCTAAAGGAATTGGAGATTTAGCTCAAATTCCGGAATATAAATGGATCATGAGTACATTTAAAGAAATAGAACCTATTTTCCCTAATTTAATTAGTCGAGGGTATTTCCACGTACCTGATGTTGATACAAGTATAAGTAAAATCAATATAGCAAATAATCTTGAAACAGAAATAGATGGATTATTTGTTGCCGGAGAATGTGCTGGAATTAAAGGAATTGCTGCCGCTGGTATTTTAGGTGCGGTTGCAGCTGAAGGAGCTGCTAGATGAATCATAATTCTTATGATAAATACTTGACTGAAAATGATCAGTTCTTTTATGATGAACATGATAATCAAAAAGGTTTAATCATTAAACAAGATTCAGAATTGTATAATGAGGAAGATGATATTCCTGGTGATTCAGTTCAAGTAAAAAGAATATTTCAATCATCAAAAGAGAATTGGCAAATTTTTGTAAATAATGAAAAATACTTACTTCTTCGTGGAACAAGATTTACCACTAGGGAGCGAAACTTTCTTCGATCTGTAGAAGGAACATTATTTATTATACGTGGGACAAAACAGGGATGGAAATCTGTTTCAGAATTTAAAAGACAACTTAAGGATAAGGTATGATTGTTTTTTGTGGTACGAAAAAAGTAGGTGTCCAATCTTTCATGATTTTTAAAAACGAAACCGAATCTGTAGTTGAAATTCCTGTACAAGAACAAATACAATCGTTGTTTCTTCATTATTTTCACCGTTTATCTCCCGGAATAAAACCTATCGAGGAAGAATCTTTGGAGGACTCAAAAGAGAAGTAAGGAGTTCTTTGACTAACACATTTGAACAAGCACGGGTGCGTTTTTAGTGGTAGTAAAAAACATCTGGAACGAGTAAATAAAGAAAAAAGAACGTTTGTTTAAATTGTGGACAGAAAAAATTTGTCCTGGAGATTTAATAAATGTACGTAATGTATGTATGCGATCTGGAAACTACAGGTCTTGACAAAAACCTCAACGATATCATTGAGGTTTGTTTCTGGCGAATAGGAGATGAGGAAGCCAGGACTTGGTGGTTAACACCTTTATCTCCCGAAAATATCGAAGATGAAGCTTTAAATGTGAATAA
>JAEORM010000112.1 GCA_016840905.1 Candidatus Gerdarchaeota archaeon
ATACTCAGAGAAAATCAGTTTATAAAATTGTTCTCCTTGGTGACGGTGCTGTCGGCAAAACAAGTATAAGACAACAATACTTAGGCAAGGGTTTCAAAGAAGGCTATTCAATGACTATTGGTGCAGATTTCTGTGTCAAACGAGTTGAATTAGAAACTATGGTTATTACCTTCCAAATTTGGGATCTTGCTGGTCAACAAAGATTTGATGTTGTACGTGAAGTCTATTATCGTGGAAGTAGTGGTGCTTTGTTAGTTTTTGATGTATCTACTCCAAGAACCTTTGAGAACCTCCCTGCTTGGCTTAATGAATTAACAAAAAATAATTACGATCGTATTGTACCAATTGTCTTAATAGGTAATAAAACCGATTTGCGTGGAACAATTCCTTGCTTACCTAAAGAGGCTGGTCAACAATATGCCAAAGCTTTAAGTGATTGGACTGGTTTTGATGTGCCTTATTTAGAAACGTCAGCAAAAACAGGTCTCAATATTGATCAAGCATTTATGTTACTTTCTAAACAAATAGAAGCTTTTCTCGACAAATACCAATTACGAGGATAATTTTTTCCTCTTTTTAATACTATTATTTTTTTGTGCAATCTTAAGAAATCTTTTTAATAGGTTATTGGAAATAAACGAAATATATAATATTATCCTATCCTAGATATTCATCAAGGAGAATCCAAAAATGTCTAAAACTAGATCAACTGCAACCTCTACCAATAAAGAAGATAAACCCCTTTTGGATAGGTTGCCATCTAATGTACCATTTGTTCCAATTGTGAGAAGACCTGATTATCAGCTAAGACAAGTGAGATTATCAGCTCCAACCTCCATACCAATTCAGCTCATTATTGCAGTGGTTTTTATTGGATTATTCTTCATCTATATAGGCGGTTTTTATGACCTCGCTCAAGATCCTGTTCCAGCTTTTGGACAAGATGCTGATGGTAATCCAGTTGTTATAATTGCATCATTAAACCATCAATATTTAGTTGAGGGTATTGCTGCTGGTTTTCTAATGTTTATTGGTGCTGGTGGATTTTTCATGATCCATTATTCAACACAATATGCTTATTCACCAAAAAATGCTATTATTTTATTGACAATGGGAATGGGTATAGTAGTTGTTTGTTGGATAGCTGTAACCTTTATGCTACGGCAGAAATTATAGATAAAATTGATGAATAAAAAAAAGAGTTATCTCTTTTTCTTCTCTTTTCTTTTCATAGTAAAAAGATATAGAAAGAGTAAAAGGCAAGCCAAGTTCAGAAAAAACTTTACTTACCATTTTTCCTAGAATTTAGTTTTCTAATTTAAACTGTTGATTTATTAATTCCACAAAGTCCGCTTTTCTTCTAGCCCCAGAGAATTGTGTAAGAATCTTACCATCCTTGAATAAGTAGAAGGTTGGAACATATCTTATTTGGAATTGTATGGCAGCAGCTCGTTCTTGATCAGTGTTTATTTTACCAAAAGCTACTTTACCTTGGTAAATTTCAGCTAAATCATGTGTTATAGGATCCATAATTTTACAAGGAGGACACCAAGTAGCATAGAAGTCTATGATAGCGAATTTGTTTTTAGTTACAAAGTCCTCGATTTCTTTACTTGCTAATACTTTTACTGCTCCATTTGCATCTGGCATTGTACTCATAATATCACTCACGATTTTTTCTCTTATTTGTTTTAATTCTTTATCTTCTACAGTCATTTTCTTTAACTCCTGTTTTAATAAATTTGACTATAAATTTCTACTAAATCAATGGAAAATTGATTTAATTTTAATTCTCAAATTCCAATGATTAATTATTAAAGAGCATTTTATTTAAAATTTACAAGTTATTTAGTTAGAAGTAATGAATGATTTTTCTAACTTTTTAAAGGTTAATTACCATATTTCTCTTAATTTTTTCAAAAGTAAAAACATAAATAATATAACTTGATATGGTAAGTAGTAATCTAGTTAACAGTAAAAGCTTTAAAGAAGATAAAAACTCTCTAATATATATAATATTAAAATATTAATTGAAGTAAATTAAATTTAAACAAAACTATCATTTATAGGTTTGAATTCCAATGGCAGAAATTTGGTATCTTGTAGGTTTTGGATCCATATTACTCATAGTAGTTTTAATTTTCCTAATTGACCAAATACGTCAAGCAAGAAAGAAGGGAACATTAGAAAGTACCGCTCATGGGAGTCCATCAAGTTATGATTCGGAATCTAAATTAAAAATGATGACAAGGTTAGATAAACGAGAATCTAAAATTAGACGAGAACGCATCCTAGATGGAGGAACTCTTCCAGAGATATCTGAATTGATAGTTTATTTCCCTAATATGAATGAAAAATTAAATTCTACTGAAGTTGATGTTAGAGGAAAAACTGCTGTAAAATCTATTGTATGGATTAATAATCAAGCTGCTTTTGTAGATGTAGATGGATCATTTATAGGTACTATAAAATTATTCAAAGGTAAAAACACTGTTAAAATTGTTGCCATTGGACCTTATGGGGGTACAATGGGTACTGAAATTACAGTAAATTGTATAGTTAAAGATGCCATCACTCAAAGTTCTTCAGGTTTAAAATATCTTTTACCTGATGCCTCACTTGATATAAGACATGAAGACAGACATCCAATGCCTCCTACTGATGGTGAAATCCAAACAATAAGTATAGCTAAAAAGAAGAAGGTTAAACAACCAGAGGAAGCTCTACCAATACAAACTACACGCCATACTGTTGATGACCCTATTCTTGCTTCTCAAAGTGAAATAGATCCATCTGTTTTAGCAGTTTTGAAAGGTGATGAATTAACTGAAGAAGCTTTAACAGTTGAAACTGATATACCAATAGAAGATATTGAACCAGAATCGATTGCTTTAGAAATACCAGAAGATGAAATACCTCCAATACCTGATATCATTGAACCTGAAATTAAGCAATCATTACCTTCGATACCGAAAGATATTGTTAAAGAGGAAGAAGAAGAGGTTGTTGAAACACCTATTGATGAAGACGATTTAATGGAATCGGTTAAACTTCTTGAAGAAGTAGTAGAACCAAAAGAAAAAGATAAAACATTTCAACCTGATAAAATGCTTCCCAAACAACCAGGAGAAAAGGTAGTGGAAGATGAGTCCATCGAAACAAAATTAGCTGAATTCCAACCCTTAAAACAAGATGATGCAAAAACACATACATTGATAGTAGAAACAAAAACCCAGAAATTAGATGATGCTCGATCCACTGTTATACTTCAACACAATGGTCATACACGTAATGAAGATGGCGAATTAATTCAGGTGTTAAAAATTGAGAAAAGAATTGAGCATGTTAAGAACAAATGGTATTCGACACTTGGTATAGCTAATATTTCTGATGTAGAATTAAGAAAAATTGAATTAAGTGAATTTATTTCTAATACAATGGTTATTACTGAGAAATTACCAATAAATGTTGAAGATCCACTTACAGAACATCTTCCAGAAGGAACACGTATAACTTGGACCATTAATGCTGTCAAACCTCAAATGAAATTATTTATAACATATTCTGAGGATAAGAATCCTCTTAGTATCATAACAGAAAAACAAACGCAACCAAAAATAAAGATAAGAAAATAATTTTCTTATTGTTTATTTTTCTTTAATTCTAGATATTTTTTCCAAATCTTATTTAGTACTTCGTAATCTGTAAGAACACCTTTAGGACCGGGCTTGATTTTTCGCAAACGGATTGGTACCATATCCATTCTATAAGCTGTTCCTTCAGATTCAACACCTGATTTTGTTACGGGGAAAACAACATCACTTAATCTTGTAGTAGGTGTTTCATAAGGATCTAAAGAAATTACTGGTATTCTAGCAAAATGATCCATTACTTGTTTTGGTGAATTTCCTACAGGATCTGAGGCTACAATCAGAGCAGCATCTGCTTCACCTCGAGACATTACCCCTGTTAATGAAAATTCTCCTGGGTTATATTGTGGATAACCTTTCAACAAGGAAACTGCAAAAGGATAACCAGAAATCCAAGTAACTACTGCTTGAGCACCAGTTACATTGTAATGCCCTCTTAATGGCATGACATAAAATTTTGTATATTCATTTAAATCTCTAACAAGACTTAGAGCAGCATCTACATTTCGATGATTGCCTTTTGATGAAGCTAATCCTAAACCAAAAAACAATACTCCATGTTTAGCATTTTTCATTATTTCTGATAATTCTATGATTTTTTCAATTGGTACTCCAGCTACTTTTTCAGCTTTTATCTCATGTCCTCTTACAATTGCTCTAAGGGCACTCAGGAATTCAAAATCACCATCTGGTTCTACTTGTATAAAATGGTTAGCAAGTTTCGCTGTTTCAGTTTGACGAATATCTATCACTACAACAGTTCTTTCTTGAAATCCTTTCTCTCTAAAATAACCTCGAGGGAATGTTGTATAACGACTCATGTGTCTTGGGTGTGCTTCCATAGGATTACAACCAATGTATACTATCACGTCTGAACGCTTACG
>JAEORM010000113.1 GCA_016840905.1 Candidatus Gerdarchaeota archaeon
GATGCTCTGCTCGTTATGACTTATCTTGCACATGATTCATCAATTGAATTAACTGATGAAGAAAAAGAAACATTATCTCAAATAATCTCCTATTTTCGTGAATCTGAAGAAAAATCCGGAGGATGCGAAGAATGCGGATGTGCTATATTTGGTAGTTATGAAGGATTACATGATTATGAAGGAAGAAAATTCTCAAAAGGAACAGAAGAATTTATAAGAAATACTGCATCTGCTTTATATGAGGCTCTTGGAGATAAAAAATCACAATCATCTATAAAAGGAAAGCCTATTAGTTATGTAGTTGAAAAATTGCGAATAGCAATAAATAATATAGGAAAAGGTGGAGAACAAAAATTTATCGCAAAACGAGCAGAACAAGAAAGATTTTGCAGACGATTAGCAGATTCTATCAATAAGCGATATGGAGAAATTATCAATACAGACGCTCCTATTTCATCTATTTGTAAATCTATTTCTGAATTTGTTGGTTCTTTGTTGGGAGGTATTCATACAGAATTTATGACAATTGCTGGAGATGTTCAAAGAACATTAAATAATATGAATACACTCAAAACCTATATAGAAAGAGTTATTAATAATCTAACAAAACTAGCAAAAGATACTGATGATGAATCTCTTAAATACAATGTAGAACAAATTAGTTTTATTAGTGAGAAATTATTAAATGAATTGGGACGTCAAATTGCAATTTTAAGTAATCAAATAAACATTACCATTGAACCCACTACACAAACATTACTTTCTATATTAGAGGAAGGAAAAGAATTCCACGGCTTAATCAGCGAATTGGAAGCGACAAGTAGCGTAGAGGACTTTTCACGCGGAATTGGAGCATTACTTAATGGGATAACTAATATGGCATATATAACTGAAAGAGTAAATGAGGCATTAAAGACTCTTGGAATGTCTGTTAATGAATATAAAAATACTAAGAGTTTAAAAGATTTGCAACAAAAGATCTACAAACTTATCACTGAAAAGAAACCTGGATCAGAAGAGTTATTGAAACTTATGGCATCGGCAGAGATTTTATATAAAAATGATTATGCTCATAATGATATTATAGAACACTTAGAAAGGAAAAAAGGAGGATTAGATATTGATACTTTTGAACCACATTTAATAAAAAAGAGATATACTCCAAAAACTGCATTATCACGTAAAATCAAAACCCAAAAAAAATATCGTGATATTTTGTTTGTTGAATTTAATAAGGTTCTTAAGAATCAATATTATAAAATAATTGCTACATTAAACAAAATTATCCCTAAAATAGGAACAGAAATAGAAATAAATGATAATCTTGATACTTTTGTTAAACGATTTTTAGATTGGGAAAGTCCTGAAAAGGAAAATATACATCTTGCTCTTAGTGGATTTAGAAAAGATGTGACATCTAGATATGAAAAAAACGAATATATGGCTAAATTGCAAGTTTTAGCAGATGCTGTGAAACCATTAGAAAAAGAAAAAAATGGACATCTTTTTGCTGAATTAGGTCGTTTGCTTGAGGGATTAATGAAGATAATTGATGATTTTAATGATACATTTTTAAAAGCAATTACAGAAATCCCTATTCCAAAAGAAAAAACAGGAGGAACGCGAGATGTTACAGAATATATCAAAGCTATGATTGCTAGAACTCCAATGAAAGAATTTGAATATTTCACATCTATTGACAAAATTCAGGGGGAGATGTATTATTATTATCGTATTGCTAATATTCGCAAGAATTTACAGATTTCTTCAGAGCAATTAGAATCCTATGCAAAGGATTATGAAAATACTATCGGAGATGAAGTTGCACATTTGATTTTTGAAATAGAAGATCAGTATCGTAAAGATATGGAAAGCGCTCTTAATGATGGAGAATCCAAAGAAGGAATTGGAAATCTTGGATTTGATTTAAAAGAAGGATTAAAACCAGATGTACTTGAAGGATACAAGAATGCCTTTATATATATTAAAACATTTCAAAAAGATGCAAGTGTAGAATTACTTAAAGCATGTGAAGCATTAGATTTGTATCTACAGACATTTACACAAGGAATTGCAAGTGATCCAGATAGTATTTCTGATTTGATGAAAATATTGGAGAGCGTTGAAATAGTAGCACGTTGGTTTACAGAACGATCAGGAGATAATCTTGCTCTCGTCTTTGAAACGTTTCCAAATGAAGATGATAAAGAGAAAGAGCCTAGATTTGGCAAAAATGATAAACTTACATTGAATTTTGGAGGAGATCATTATTATGAATATCTTAAAAAACGAGAAGAAGAAAAGAAAGAGGACGAACGTAAGTACCCAGGAAATCCATTTTATGGATTCGTTCCTAAAAATGAAGAACAAGTAAAATCCTTATTAAAACAAATTGAAAAATCAACCAAAGGAATGAGAGCATTGGATAATATTTTCTCATCATTTGTTAAAATCGGAAGAAAATTTGGTAAGATATTACCAGAAAGTAAAACATTTATGGCTCCAGCACAAATGGCTAAAATTATGACAGAGTATGTTATTGC
>JAEORM010000114.1 GCA_016840905.1 Candidatus Gerdarchaeota archaeon
ACAGCATAAGTATAATTTAAACTTGAAGTGGTTATTATTGAATTTAATGATATAGCGGTTTTTTGATCATTACTAAAATAATAATCGACTTTGTTTTGGGAAAGATTTGATTGAATAAACGAAAAAAGAAAAAGACAGCTAATAAGAATAGTCATATTCCATTTCAAGTATCGTTTCTTGATAAAGCTCAAATAACCTATGTCTCCCTATAGTAATCAAGAATAATTGAGTGAAAGACTCATTTAAAAGTTTACATTCAAATTAAAAAGGATTTAAGAGAAATAATCATCATATGTGGAAGAAATCGATGCGAAGAAAGCAAGAGAAAGAAAATTCGGTGTATGTTATTCAAACAACAAAAAGAAGAGGGCAAAAAGTATTAGATGATTTAAAAGAAAAGAATCTCTATGATAGTTCACGAAAAATAGTTAGTAGAAAAAATAAACTCTGGATACCTGTAAAGAGTAAAATAAAGAGATCAAAACAGAAAATTTTACCAACAAAATTTCAATTGGGAAATTTAAGAAAAAAATATGGTATACAATCTTTTGATATAATAGGAGAGATTATCGTGCTATTTATACCTGAGAATCTTCTCGAGCAAAAAAATGAAATTGGAACTTTTTTAATGAACCTCTACCCACATGTAAAAGCTGTTTATCGAGAAGTAACAAAAGCTTCAGATGATTATAGGATTCAGACAAAGGAGTTAATTCCTGGGGAGGGATCAGAAACAATCCATACTGAAAATGAATTAAGATTAAAGCTAGATATTACAAAGGTCTTTTTTTCACCAAGACAAATAACTGAAAGGGAACAAATACCAAAACAAATTAAAAAAGGTGACAAAATTTGTGTGTTCTTTTCAGGTATTGGACCAATCCCTATTTACTTGGCAAAATTCTCTGAAGCCGCAAAAATCATTGGTTTAGAACTAAATGAAAATGCTCATCAATATGCATTAGAGAATCTCAAGCTAAATAATATTGAGAATGTCGAATTGATAAATGGTGATGTTAGAGAAATTATTCCTAAATTATGCAGGAAAGAGCTTTTTGATCTAGTAATTATGCCATCACCCAAAGATAGTGAAAGTTTCTTAGAGGTAGCAAAAATGGCTCTTAAACCAAAAGGAAGGCTAATCTGTTATGAGACAATCTCAGAAAAATTACTTGATAAAAAAACAACCGAAATAATAGATGCTGGTTTTACTTTAGAACAAATCAAAAAAAGCATGGAAATTGCTCCTAAAGAATATCGATTTGTTATTACAGCTTGTAAAAAGTAAAAAAAACTTGATTGATTGGTAATCTGAAAAATAAACTCATTTTAAACCATTAGAATACATTTTCGAAACCATTACTCTACTTTGCTTATTATTATGTTATAGCTAATAAGTTAACTAACACCAAGGGTGTAAATTTGAGGTGTTACCTTTGAAAATGAAAACCATATATAGCACAGGCTTTATACTAATTTTCACTTTAACTATAATGAGTGGAGCTTTAACAGTCGGTTTAGCTACAACAAGAGATATACAATTAGAAATACTCGAAATCAATGAAGAAGCAATTCCTTACACTTACCAATACAAAAAAGGAAACGGAGAAGTTAACAAATACGCACTAATCATTGGGATATCTGACTACGCAGCAATTAGTGATTTAAACTATTGTGACGAAGATGCAACAGATTGGTACAATTACCTAATAACTTTAGGATATCAAATAACAGTTTTAGGTGATAGTCATCCTGAAAATTACCCACAATGGGATGGGTATGCAACAGAATATAATGTACGATTAGCATTAGCTGAAATCTTAGCAATTGCTGATGAGGATGACATTGTTACATTTATTAGCTCAGGACATGGTGGAAGATCATATTCTTCAACAATTGGCGATTGGGTATTCTACTTATGTATGTGGGATACATCTGTTGGAGAAAATGGATACAATGGACTAATTACAAATACTGAATTACAAGAGATGATGGCACCATCAGTCGCAAACACATTCATCTTTCTTGATCATTGCTTTACTGGTGGATTCCAAAATGTAATGCTAAATGCTAATGCAGAGAAAGTTTACATGACAACAACTTGCACTGATAATGGAATGGGATATGATGACCCTATTCATTTTAATGGTGCATGGACGTATTATTTCTTAGAATATACTCTAATTGGAGAACTTGGCGGCTTTGCTTCAATGGAAGAAACTTACGACGCAGCTTATGCTACCTATATTACTGTTATTCATAAACCCGGCGATTGGCCTATGGAATTCGATGGTCAATTAGATGAAGCATTCTATTTGTAAGAAAACAATAATTAAACCTTGATGTAATATCAAGGTTAATTTTTTCTAATTGAATATTAGATTTTTAATTATAATGAAGTTATTAGATTAAAAAATGAAAAATAATTGACAAAAAATTCATAAAGAAAAAATAAACTGAAAACTTGAACATGTGCGATTGGTCTAGCCTGGTATGACGCTAGCTTCACTAGCTGGAGGTCGCCGGTCCAAATCCGGCATCGCACACCATTATTTTCACTAAAAAATTCAACAAGAAAAAAAAAGGAAAAATAATTAGTTTTATTTTTCGCTTTCTTTCATTGCTTCGAGTCTAGCTATTCGATCTTTTAATTCTCGATTATCTTTTTGTATTTCTTCAACTGTTTTTTGCAATGCCTTCAATTCGTTATCATCTTTTTCCTTGCTGAGACTTCTTATGGCTACTTTTGCTGCTCGCTTATAATTAGTTAAACAGGTCATATTTTCAAATTGCTGTATTGTTCCAATTAATGAAGCATCACCAAAATCCTTTATCGCAGCTAGTGCCGAGTATTGTACTCTTCTCGATTTATCATTTAGGAGTATTTTTACCAAATATTCCTTTATTTCTGGGTGTTCTTTTTTGAATTTCTTTCCTAATTTCCCTAATGCAGTAATTGCTTCCCGACGAATAAAGTCTGAGACACCAACCTCAGTATAAGCCAATATTTTTTCAAGAGCTTCAAGTTTTTCTAATGCAGCTAAACCGTTTACAAAACCTCGAGTTATAATAGATAAATAGCTAATATCTTTGAGGGGAATATTTTTCATTAGAACATCTAATGCTTCATCATGTTTTACTTTCCCGATGGAAGTTGCTGCTTGGGAGATCACAAAATAGGAGTCCTTATCCGATAGCATGCTTACCAATGCTTTGTGAACCTTCTCGTTTTGATAAAAGTTTCCAAGAGCTGATGCTACCGCACTTCGAGCTCTACTATCTTTAAGATTGACTGCTGGGAGTAATCCTTCCAAGGCAAGTTCAGTTTTGAGTTTTCCTAATACTTTAGCTATTTCTACTTGTACTCCCCAAAAGCTCTCAGTGGTTAAAGCAACATTTAAGGATTTCACTGCCATTTGTGTTGCCTTTTTCCCTAATGCTTTGGCAGCTTTTATCCTCGAGATAATGTTGGTTCCATTAGTTAGCTGATGAATCCACATTTCAATTGGTTTCTCAATAGAGGCATCCATAAGCACAGTGTAATCAGGATCTATTTCAATCATTTTAGGTGGATCGTTTACCTTGAAGTAAAATGTGTGTATCCGCTCAGTAACTGTTTCCTCGAAATTATTTTGAGAACCATCATTGTTTGTCACCTTCACTACTAAAGGAAATCTGAATTCTCTTGGAGTTTCAGCATAGTTTTGTGTTTGCTCTATCTTCACCATTACTTTTTTGATTTCAGCATCATAGTTAATTTTAATCGTTACCTCAGGATACCCTGCTTTTATGAACCATTGATCAAAGAACCAATCATAATCATTGCCTGTAATATCTTCAAATGCTCTTTGATAATCAATCGTTTCAACATTTGTATAAGCGTGTTTTGTTAGAATATGACCTAAAACTTTCCACCATACCTCTTCGCCAACGAGATGTTTGAGCATGTAATATCTCCATGCTGCTCCAGGGTACAAATGAGCATCAAAAACATCAAAACCCCATTCCCATTTTCGTTGCACCAAGGGTCTACGGTACCTATTTTTATCTTCATCAAAATAGGATTCTTGTTTGCCTAATTGCTCGTAAAGATATTCATCTAATCCTAAATCATGTTTTTTCCATTCATTTTGTAATTGAGTGGCTCCACCTTCGTTAATCCAACCATGAGACCAAGATTTACAGGTAATTAAATCACCTATCCATTGATGTGCAAGTTCATGAGCTACTAAACCATCACTGGTATAATCTTTGTGAGTTTTTTCATCATGAAACATATTATCAGTTAGGGTTGTAACACTAACATTTTCCATCCCACCCATTACAAAATTACTAATGACAACTTGACCATATTTATCCCATGGATATTTTACCCCAAATTTCTTATTGAAAAAGTCAATCATTTTGGGTGTTTTACCTAAGCTTCGATAAACTGTCTCCTTATCCCATTTCTTCTCAGCGTAATAAATAACGTCAAGCTCACCAAGTTTCTCTACATAGACATTGAAATCACCAATTGCTAATGTTATCAAATAAGCTGGTATTGGTTTTTCCTGGAACCAATGAAATGTTTCAGTTTTATCTTTGTTTTGCTTTCGCTCTTTGAGTACTCCATTTGAAATAGCATAATAGCCACAAGGAACTGTTACAATCATTTCAACAGGGAATTTATGGCTAGGATGATCGTAAATAGGAATTAAAAATCTAGAATAGTTATCTTGGAATTGCGTCCAAAACTGATAACCATTATTTGGAAAATTAGCATTAGGTTTTTCAAAGAATCCTCCAGTGCATGGTTGATGAATTTCATAACTAATAGTGAGTGCTACCTTTGCTTCTTGGCCAATCTTATCTTTCAATTTAATGATTAGCAAATGTTCATCATTACTACTATTAAATACCAAGCTGTTGCCATTCTGATCTGATATTTTTTTAATATCAATATTTACTGCATGAAGCTTTATAGTCGCTAGATTTGCTACTTTTGAGGTAATAGTCATCTCATTTACAGCAATAATTGTTGCTTGCTCAATATCTACCTTCCAGCTCATTTTAAGATGATTAATAACATAGGGTCTTGAGGGTTGCCATTGCTCAATTGATTCTGGAAAAGTAAACTCTTCACGATCAGCAATTAAATAAAGACTTTCAGCTTCTTTAAAACTGCCACGTTGCAATAACTGCAAATACTCTTGAAAATTGGTCATGAGAATTCCTTCGTTTGTAACAATATCAATCATATTTTCTTTTAAAATTATTTAGGATAGATTGGTAAGAAATAATGCCAGTTACAAATCTGGCATTAACGCCACTTTTTATTTGATATTTTAAATGGCCCAATTTCCTTATCAATTATGTAGTACATGTGCTTTTTTCTGCATCTAGATGTTTTGTTTAGATTCTGTGATTGATTTAAATACTAATTTTTCAATACCAAGATAATTCTTTAACATGTTATATAATTGATTTAATTTTTCTTCATCTAACACTCTTTTAGGTATCATTCCCATTCCAGTATTAATTCTACGTTGACTTGTGAGAAGAAACACTACATCATATTTATGTTCTTGAACTTTTGTTATAGCTTGCCATGGATACATTTTCTTATCATATATCTTATCATAGGTAATGCCATAATTATTAAAGGTCCATTTTTCTTCTTGAGGTAATTTCTTTTTTAATTTCCATTGTCTACTAAAAACTATGATAGTTGTTGGGATAAATAATATTAAAAATAAAGCATAAACGCTTGGAAAAGTTATCATAAGCATTAAATCAATTTCTGAGTATCCTATGTGTAGATTTATGAAAATCATAATAAGTTCAAAGATTGATAGTATACCTATTGGAAATGCTACAACACATAGCAAAGTAAGGATTATTATTGCTCGAATATCTCTTCTTTTATAATCTTCAAAGCTATAGATATAATTTATTTCCATTTCTAAGTTTTCTTCAGCCATTTAACACACCTTTTAGTTTTTGTAGCTTTAATTGTTTTTTAGCTAGATGTTTGTGGAGTATACTATGGATCATTTCTAGTTGTTCAGTATTGAGATATTCTTTAGGAATTACATAGTAAGCTAATATCCACAACCTGATATAGATAAATTCCTTTCTTTCTTCTACTTTCCTTATATACGACCATTTAAGATCAAAGAAACGTGTTTTATAATCACCACGAACCCCTTCATTGTCCACAGTTATCTTTGCAGATACCGATTCAGGTGAGAGAATTTTCTGAAATGTTAACATTTTTTCATTTCGCTTTTTTGATGTTAATTTTGGTAAAATAAAAATAATAAACACCATAAAGATAAGAAGGAGACTATAATAAACAATATATCCCCATCCAATATCTAATACAATAGATGACCAAATTTCTATACCTAATAGAAATAAAAAGAATATTATTGGTAAAATCTTAGAAATGAAGAAGAAAGAAGGTGAGTTTAGTATTCCCTTTTGTGCTTTCATATCTTGATTTAAATCTGTTATAAATTCAATAACTACTTCATCCTTTTCCGACATTTTAATATCAATCCCAAAAAACAGAATTATTTGTTATTCTGTATATAAAATCTTTGTTTTTACAACATATATATTTGTTTTCCATGATTAACTCTTAATCATCATTATGATACTTCCTATTTTTTTCATTATAACTCTATCCTCCCATAATTATTACAGTAATAATGATAAATTCATTTTATATAGGAATTAGTTACTTTTATAGAAAATCTTCTGAGATAGACTAATAAAGTGATTATTCAATGTTACTAATATTATTATCATTTCTAGCTATTTGGAGCGATTATATTGGTCGAGGAAGATATTAACAAATTTAGAGCTTTTTTACAAGAAGCTACTCTTCTTTTATTAAGCACATTAACAGTTATGATTGGTACGCCATTATCACCAGGCTTGTCAAAAATTTCGGATCACTTTGCTGGAACAATAAACAATGTTGAATTTATCACAAAATTTAGCTATACTATTCCTGCTTTGACCTTTGCAATTTTTGCATTAGTACTAGGTTTTCTTATCGATAAAATTGGTCGTAAACCAGTATTGATTACTTCAGTAATTTCATATGTTATTTTTGGATCTATGGGTTTCTATGTTGATAATCTATATGTT
This sequence comes from Candidatus Gerdarchaeota archaeon, assembly GCA_016840905.1. Next base: position 7,141 of record JAEORM010000114.1, read on the forward strand.
ATTCTTGTTAGTAGAGCTTTTCTTGGTATTGCAGCTGCAGGTAATATGAATTCTATTTTAACTCTTATAGGCGACTATTATACTGGTAAAACTCGAGATAGAGTTCTTGGCTTTCAAGTTGCTACTGGAGCTTTAGGGTCAGTTGTCTTGGCTTTGGTTGGTGGTGCATTGTTTGATATAAATTGGAACTACCCTTTCATTGTATATCTTTTACCAGCATTGCTTTTACCGACAACAATTTTTGTGTTAAAAGAACCTCGAATTGAAAGAAATAACAATGAAGTAGAAAAAACAACACAAATACTAAATGAAAAATCTGATAAAGAAAATAATTGTAAGGTTGAAGGTTTAAGCTCAAAATGGGTAATTATTATATGTTATGGACTAATCTTTGCTTTGATGTTTATCTTCTTTTTAGGTCCTTCCCAAATTTCTTTTTATATCAATGAGTTGGCATTAACTTTGAACAGCTTCCAAGTTGGTG
>JAEORM010000115.1 GCA_016840905.1 Candidatus Gerdarchaeota archaeon
AACTAATTTGGTCAAATGTTTTAATTGTAATAAAAAAATAGCAAAAGAACAATTAATTTGCCCTTTCTGCCATGTAGTACAAAGAAATCGATATTCAAATGAAGAACTCTTTACCTATTTAGAAAATGATTTTCCAACAAAACCAATTGGCCATAAGAAATTTACATCCACTAAAAAAATAGTACCACAAATTAATTATACCAAATGGCTTTTGATTACTATCTTTACTTTTGGATTAGGTTATTATATTTACCTTTTACATTCTCTAAAAAATCTGAATGACCATTGGATTTATCCCCATGGTTCATATGAAGTACCTACTAAAGTAGATTTATATACGACAACAATTTTATTCATTTTTACCAATTATTTTAGTCTACCATTAGTTCAATATTTTAGATACGAAAAATTAAGACGCCATTTAGAAGTCGCACCTACACAAGGGAAAGATTCACATATTCTTATTGATGGTAAGACGATTTTCTGGTATAATATTATTTTTGTTATTTTGTTCTCAGGAACAATCACCTCGTTATTTTTTGCTATCACCTCAGTTTTGGCTCACCCTTATATTGAAATAGTAACACCTGGTACAATTATTGCCTTATTTACTGCTGCAGGGATTATTTTCATTGGTTGTTTGCTTTGGTTAATAAAATTAATAAAAAATGAAATTGAATGGCAAACAAAATTCAATGATCATCTTAAATATCATAAAGAATTAATTGACAATTTGGAAATTCAAGGATGAAATAGCAAGTCCATCTCGCTTGTGTTGATTTATTAGTTCTTTGTCATCTTGGATTGAGATTTCTTAGATGACGATAATTTTTATCAACCTTTATTTCTTTTTAAGAAATATGATGAAGCAAATTGAACAATGAAATTTGCCGCATTAATAGCTGTGGTATCTGCTGTATCATATAAAGGATTAAGTTCAACAATATCCATACCAATAAGATTGGTTTCTTTCATTACTTGTTTGATAATACTTAAAATTTGATTTGGGCTTAATCCATCTGGAGTAGGAGCACTAACGCCTGGAGCATAAATTTGATCTAAACTATCCATATCGATTGAGAGATAGGTAAAATCAGTATTATCGGTTATTTGTTTGATTGCTTTTGATATTATTTCCATCAATCCAATTTTTCTAATATCTTCAATTGTATAAATTGAACCACTAGTATTTTCAACATATTCTCGATATTTCTTTGCATTAGCAAAATTTCTGATTCCAATTTCTACAAAATTCTCTCCCTTTATTATTCCCCCTTCTATCAATCTTCGAAAAGGTGTCCCACTCGAGATTTTTCCGTCAATAATTTCACGGACGTCTAAATGAGCATCTATGTTGATGAGACCTATTTTCTTTTTCTCCTGAGCTTGAAAAATGCCTTTTACTATAGGATAAGCAATAGAATGATCCCCTCCTAATGTTATAATTGAAAATTTTTTCAATGAGATTTTTTCAATAATAGCACTGATTTCTTCATGTGATTCTTCTACTGAATCACTCTCAAAAATAATATCTCCAAAATCAAATATTTTTTGATCACCAAACCAAAAATTTTCTTCCCAATCATATGCTTTAAAATACCTAATAGAGTCACGAATTTTCTTTGGTCCACCTTTAGCTCCTTTCCTCCCAAAAACTGCTGAGTCAAAAGGTATCCCAATTAATCCTAGAGCTGGACCATTTTCACCTGCCCAACATTCCAATATATCTGTTATTCTTGTTTCATTTGGATCATAACCTTTTTTCTGAAATGGTTCCCAACTTCTATAACAAGCTGCTGATTCAAGATAATGCTCTAAATTTTCTTCCTTTCTAAAGTTATTTTCCTTCTTATCCATAGAATCACCTTTGAAACCTATTTTTTCATAGAATATCTTGCCAATAATTTTATTGTTACTTTAATACTAAAAATAAGAGAAAATCCAGATCAAATAGACCTGGAATAAAATTTATTGTTACTTAAGATGTAATTTCTTTTGCTGGAACTTCTTCAACTTCAGCTTCAGTCTTTTCTTCTTTTTCTTCAACTGATTGAGTTTGTTTTGGAGGTTCTTCAGCTAATTTAATTGTTGGTAAATTAACAACTCGAGATTTCCATATGTCAACATTTTGAATAGGATGGATTTTCTTAGATTTCTTATAAATTTCAGTAGCAATTTTTCCTGCAACAAGATCGGTTACAAATTTATCAAACGGCATTTTGTCTGCTTTTTTGACAATAGTATCTTCCATAATTTTTCTAATTGCGCGTTCATGACTTGCTTTACATCTAAATGGTGTTAAAGCAATAACACTTACACGAACTTTTGCTCCGTCTTTTGTTGTTGAATTAAAAATACCATCAATTCTTGTTCTTCTTCTTCTAATCATAGAACGCAAGTAATCTCTTGTATATTCATGACCATAAAATTGGGTATATGCGTTTTCTCCCTTCACTTCATTAACTTTGAATGTAAGTTTAACATGCATCTTCTTGTAATCGCCAACTAATTCCATCAAAGTTGTTTCTAAGGTTCTTCCAATTACATATTCTGGATCAGCAGCAGGAGTTTCAGCAATTTCTTCAGCACCAAACATTTCAGGGCTAATAATCTTATACCATGATTTTAAAGAGAATTTATCAACTACACGTCTGCTGTCTTTTTCCTTCTTTTTCTTTTGTTGTTGTTGTTGAGGTTTTTTACTCATTTTAAGAGAGCTCCAAATTTTTCTATTACACTAATTTCTTTTTAAATTCTTTTAGCTTTTAAATGATTAGCTTAAGTTATGAATTATTATTCGATTCAAAATCGTTCCTATTAAAATATTTTCCTTATAATTGAGAATAAAAAATTCTCTTCAAAAATCATTTGATAGCTTTAATTGTCTTATATGAGAGATCAATTTTTTCAAGATAATCTTCAACAGTTGTAATTAAATCTTTTAAATTCTCTTCAGATTCAATTGTTAGAAGAAGTTCATTACCATTTATTTCTGAATTTGCAGTAACAAATATTGGTGTTTCAATATTTTCAGGTTTAGTAGATTTATCAATAGCTGTGGCTATTTCAGGAGTTGCAAAAATTAATTTGAGTGTTATTTCAGATTTAATTTTCGTTTCAGAGTTCTGCAATTAATTCAAGTCTCCTTTTTATTCAAAGCTTGGTTTGTTTAGTTTCTTTTTCAGATGTTAACTTTTTTGTTGTTGCTTTTTTTGCTTCTGATTTATCTTCTTCTACTTCTTCAGCAGGTTCTTTTTTATTCAATTGTTTATCAATTGCAGTATTTAGATTCTCAATGAGTAAATTCTCTGTTCCTTGAGGAATTCGTGCTCCTGCGGCAATATTGTGTCCACCACCTTCTGATTCGGAGCCAATTGCTTCAACTGCTTCTCTTAAAGCAAGTCCCAAATCTAACCCTTCTGCAATTAAGTGTGGTGTACCTCTACAACTGATTTTAATTGTTCCATCATCTGAAAGTGCCATTCCCACTAAAGGTTTCTTTTTATCTATGAATTTTTTAGTTGAAATAGCAATTGAAATAACTGTACCAATCATAGTGTCATCAATACTATCTTTACCATCAAAAACTATCAAGTGAGAATACTCTCGTAAATATTCACTTTCTTTATTTATTATTTCAATAAATTGTGAGATTTTTCTTCTATATTCACTCATAAGATCTTCTGCTTCTTGTAATAGGAATTTCCTTTCACCCATACAAATTCCAATAGCTATTCCTGTAACATTTAATCTGCCACATGAATTTAATAAAGAACCAAATTCTCGTGCATTTCTCAATAATGTTCCAGGTTTTTCATTTAGTAAAGTATATACTGTTCCTACTATACTTTGAGAGTCTTTTGCGGTCATCCCATGAGCTAATCCATATGTTACAAGATTTTCTATTAGAATTCTACGTTCATTTGTATTTAAATCTTGTAAAGTTCTCCATTGATCTCCTCTTTGCTGAGGAATACCTGTATCACGCATAAAACGTATGCACATATCACCATCACCAGTTAAACCTGGTAAAAAGGGATCAGTAGTATATTCTAATGCTTGATAGATTGGTCTTGTTTCTCGTCCAAACAATCTTAAATCTAATTTCTCTTCAAGGATATCTTTTTTAACTCCATCATCAACGATTATGCGATTTAATGCTTCTAAGGAATTTTTATCTCCTTTATCTTGTCTATCTGCTAAAGCACCAACAACAGCTAAACACGAAGAATCCATATTTATTTTATCTAGTTCCTTAGCAAAAAAATACGATAATCCAGAACCACTTATTTCATTAGAGCCATCATAGTTGTACGCAAAAGGGTTTACATATAAAATTGAATCAGAAGCAGGTTCAATAATAGCTGGATGATGATCTAATATTATTATTTTCTTTTTTGAAAGATATTTATTTATTCCCTCAAGTTGTCCACTACCTAAGTCAGTGAAGATAATATTCTTTATTCCCTTCATAGTTGAAATTTCACTGATAATTGGAAGCTCAAGCTGACGCACACAACGTATATGATAATCTAAATTAGCTC
>JAEORM010000116.1 GCA_016840905.1 Candidatus Gerdarchaeota archaeon
ACTAAAGACTCTGGGATCAAGGAATTCTTTTAGTCTGAGATCGTTTGATATTCCTATAATTGCAACTTTACTTCTGGTTAGTGCTTCATTTATTCTGGTGAGTTCGTAGAGTAGATTATCTCCTCTATCTTTGATCAATGCATCTATTTCATCTAGAACGACTATAAAGATCGTTTTAGAAGAATCCAGACCATTTCTGAATCTTTCAAAAACTTCACCTACTGACAAACCTGTAAAAGGAATTGATAAACCAAGACTTTGACTTAGACTGGCAAAAATTCTATATTCGGAACCTGTCATTCGGCAGTTAACATAACAAAATCTTACAGGAGCTCCATATTCTTTTGCTTTTGATTCCAAATGGCTTAACACATATTTAGCTACCGCTGTTTTTCCAGTACCTGTTTTACCATAAATAAAAATGTTTGAACATCTAGCAGCCTTAAGGACTGGAGCAACTGCTAATCCTAAAACTCGAATTTGATCTTCTCGGTGAGGAAGTTTTTCAGGAAGATAATCGTGTCTTAAAACCTCGCGATCCTTGAAAAGCTTGGCCTCGTTAACAAATTTATCAAATACGTCATCTAACAGATTTTGATTCCTCACGTTTCTTATCCCCTCTTGTTTCAACGGCATCACCGTTATTTCTTCTGGAACAAATAAATGATCAGGTACAAAAAACTAGTAGTGAAACATAATATTTCTAAAATTGAAAGAGGATGAAGGAGCTATAGTGAACTTTTAAGACTCACACACCCCAGAACTTCTACTGGAAACTCTGTAGTACATTTGTAAAAGTATGTTTGATTTCTTCTATAAAGAAATATACTCTGTGATGTAAAATTATTCTTAGTATATTAATTATTATTGTTAAACAAATTAGATAAAGTAACTGCAAATTTTTAGATATCAATGTATTCTGGCTTATTTGCGTAAAAGTTCTCGACAGGAAATCAAGGGGTTCCTGTGAGGTCCTTATTTTTAATGTTTAATAACCAGTTTCAGTATTTTTTAACTATAATCTGTTTATGAATCTACTCCAAATTTTTTATTTCACTTTTATTTTACCTCCTAATAATAATGTAATTCCGATGATAATGACTTACTTCACATAACTGTGAATAAGATGTGAAATCATCTAATCAATAGCCCTGAATATCTGTTGAATCAAATAATCAATCTCAATTATGGTTTTTTTGTTGTGAAGAACACCCCCCTATGCTTCTACTGGAAAATACAGAATAGTCTGTTCTTGAATTTATTTTTAATTTCTGAAATAATGTGAACCATGTTATACCAAAATAACTGCAAAAAAATCCTTATTTTGAAATTAAGCGAATAAATGAAGATTTTAGAATTATTTACTTCACCATAACAGCTATAAGCTGTGAAGTGTAAACTTGTAAACGCCACTTAGAGTGTGTACACCTAAATGCCAGCTCGAAAAATGCGTGTAGAGCTATTTGATAACGAAGGTAATCGTTATACCGTTGCCTTCGAAGGTCAAGTAACAAGAGATAAGGCTCTACGATTACTGGATCTTGTCGAATTGCTAGGTGGCATGCCAGGAGAAAGCTCAAATTCAGAAGATGTTAATGCTTCTACAAGGAATAATTTATCTAGATTTGAAAAAGTTCGAACTGTCATTAGAAAGAGTTTTCCCTTAGTATGGTTTTCTTCAAAAGATATTCAGTCAGAATATGAAACCAATCTTAAAGAGCCTATAAATTTAAGCACAGTTTCAACATATCTTTCAAGGATGGCAAACAAAGGTTTTCTTATGAGGACTGGAAATCAAAATAATATCAAATATAAAGTTGCTTCAATAAATCCAAAAAATGTGATTAAACAGAAGCTAAGATAAATAGACTGAAACTGAAAAGCAACATTAGAAAAAATATCTTTTAGACATTTTCAGATTTATTGAGCAAATTTTGCATCTCTTTTTTAACTCTATAAGTAAATGGCAATCTTCCAGTCTCACGTTCAAGATAGCCCTCTTCATATAATTTTTTCATAAGTCTGGAAGTGTGTTCTCTGCTTAGATTTACCTTTTCCTTAATTTGAGGAGCGGTTTTTGGGCCTTCGGCTGTAAGGTATTCAATTACTTCAATTTCAGTATCTGTTAATGAACTCATTGCCTTTTCTTTTCTTATTGGTAAAACGGGTAAACTTTGTTCTGTTTGTTCTTCTACTAAATTTGGCATTGCTGAAATCTTTTCTATTTTTTCTTCTAAGCCATTAATCCGCCTGTTAAGTTCAGTCTGGGAATCAAATATACTCTTGAGGTTCGATTCAAGATCGGACATTTTTTCCGCAGATTTTGTGTTAGCTTCGGATAAAGAATCTATGAAGTTTATCTGAGTATTTTTTTCATTCTCTAATAACATTACTCTTTTCTCAACATTTTCGGATTTTCTAATACTAAAGTCGTTTTTTAAAGAGATGTCTTGAATTTTATATGCCACGTTGTCTATTCTCTCAGTTTCTCTCTTTAGTTCTGAATTGAAACTCAAAATCACATCCTCAACAACGTCTTTTGATTTATCGTATTCTCCCTGAGCAGCTTTTAGATATTTATAATATTTGAATCCTGCAGCACTAATGATAACCATTAATATTGCCAAAAGTATCAATGAAATTTCAATCATAGCTTTTTACCTGTGATCTGCCCGTGATTTCTTTGTGATTATTATGTGATTTTAAGTGTTGCATCACACATCACAGTTTATTTATATAAAAATTTAAAGTTTATGGTAAAATGATGCAAATCACATCATGATATCACAGATCACAGATCATACTTATCTGGATATCGATTTTTTAAGGATTATTTCTATGAATTATATGACCAAAATATTGTCTATTTTCAAATTTAAAGCCCAAATCTAACGTATTAAGGTTAATACGAGAACTTTATTTTTTATAATGATTTTGCATTAATGTTGTGATCTGTGATATCACGATACCCTTTCTGAAGGGCTAGAAAGCTGTTTTAGACTCAATTCCAGCTCTTTTCTGATGATTTCAATGACATTTAGATGTTCTTTTAACTCATTATAGCTTTCTGGCATGTCCTTGTATGCATCGGTATACTCCTTCAATTTATTCGCTATTTCAAGATATGGATCAAGAGTTGTTGTATCAAATACTCCCAAATATCCTAACAAAAGTACTGTGTAAATTGATTTTATTACGTTTTCTTTGGACTGTTTTAATGTTCTGTTAAAGGAACCGCGACTCAATTTAGCCTTAGTTAGGCGTAATCTGGCTTTTTCATCGTATTTTAAAGATTTACCGGCTATATTTTCCGCTAAAATGTCTATTAATAGTGTTTCAAGCTGTGTTTTAGTAAGTTGGCTATTTTTAGCCAGTATTTTGACAATGGGGTCATTTAATGCCCCATTTAACCACGTTTGTACGGTTTCTTTAAGCTTCAATCTTTGATTACAGCTCAACAGTTAAATGGATACAGTTTTGTATACGGTAATCGCATTTAACCTTTTGTTTTATTCATATGAAAAATAAATTATAAAAACTTATGATTATTGTAGCCTAAAATCAAATTTAGTCGAATTTAGGGCTTAAAATACAAAAATAGCTTAAATATTAAAGTTTATTTTAAAAATATGCTATTATTAATCTTTTTAATTTCTTTTATTTTAGCTTGAAGGAAATTAATTACAATTTTAGTATATTTTATGCTTGATATCTTCAAGCCATATTGCTTGGATTGTTGTAATTTGTACCTAATTTTACTTGAGGTTTCTTTAAATTTTATATTTATACATTAAATAATGCTGTCTTTGAAAATATCTTTCTTGACCTATTATTTGTCAAGATGCCTAAGATGACTTATTTGTTGTGACCTCACATGTAACTTCATTATCACAGATAGATCACGTGTGATTGATGTGATGTTTAGTGATATCACTTGCTTGTGATCTCTTTGTGATATCAATTTTTAATATTAAATATCAAGGTAATAAAATTATTTTACACGATTAATTTATTAAATTAAAAATTTTCGGCATTAAATACTAATTTCCTAAGTATTTCTGGACGAATATCTTTTAGAGTTGGTATAAATATCTCTGACTTTCTTATTTCTGAAAAATCAACTTTACTTATAACAAGATCTTCTACATCATCTTTTCCTTTAGCTATAATATCTCCAGTTGGTGTAATTAATCTACTTCCACCCCAAAACTGTAACCCATCGTGAACTCCCACTAAATTCACATAGGCAAGAAACGATGTATTTTCAAGAGCTCTAGCTGCAGTTAAGATTTCAAAATAACTCTTTCTTACAGCTGGTGAAGCAGAAATACAGACTATAATATCAGCACCTTTTAAGCGGAGTAATCTTGTAACCTCAGGAAAAAAGATATCATAACATATGCATAACCCAATTTTTCCAATTCCGGTTCTAAAAACAGGAATTTGATATCCTGCCCTGAAATATCTTTTTTCTTCAAAAACGCTGTGTGTTGGAAGATGCATTTTTCTATATTTTCCAATCAATCCTTTTGGACCGATTAGTACAGCAGAATTATAAATAGTAGCTCTTGAATTATCACTTACTTCTGGCATTCCAAATATTATGTAAGTTCCTGTTTTTTTCGCAATTTCTTCGATTCTTTCCGTTGATTCTCCAGGAATTGTCTCAGCTAATTCAAAAATTTTATCTCTTATCAGATAACCAGTAAGTGACATTTCAGGAAAAACAATCAAGCTGGCGCCTGAACTTTTTGCTTTCGAAACCAAATTATCAATTTGTTCCAAATTATCTTTTTTTTGACCTCTTTTGCTTTCTATTTGAGCAAGAGCAATCTTGAATTCTTCATTCATATTCTAATCTCCGTCATTAAGGGGCAATCTAAAATCAGCACCAACTGTTCTATATTCAAGCTTTGGCGACAACGGCATCCTTCGTTTATGTTCAACTGATTGCCATCTTTTCTTGACCTTAATTACGATATCTTCTTCAATTTTCATCTTCTTGGCTATCTCTTTAACTGTTAAGACTCTTTCAAGTCCGAAAAGAATTATGTCGAGCGTCTGATATTTTATTCCCAGTTCTTCTTCGGCTGTCTGACCTGGCCAAAGTGCTGGGGTAGAGGGTTTTTGAGTTAATTCAGATGGAAGTCCCATATATTCTGCAAGTTTTCGAACTTGAGTCTTATATAAATCTAATATTGGTGCTATATCTGAAGCAGCATCTCCCCATTTTGTAAAGTACCCCATCATCGTTTCGGATTTATCTGAACTACCGCACACAATATGATTTAGCTTGTTAGAATAATAATATAGGTAAATCATCCTTGTTCTGGCTTTGATATTGCCCTTGCATATTCTATCTTCCGTCTCAAATATTGGAATAGTGTTGAAGAATCCTTCCAGGGCTGGTGTGATATCACATACTTGAGTTCTCAATTGGAATTTTTCTGCTACATATTTTGCATCTTCAATATCCTGAATATTGTAGGTTTCCCTTTCGGGTAGGATGAGTCCTAGTACCTTGTCTCCTCCTAAGGCATTAGCCGACAAAGCAGCTATAGTGCAGCTATCTATGCCTCCAGAAAGTCCTAAAACAACTCCTTTTGCTCCAGCATTTTCCACGTACTCTTTTATGAACCGGGTGATTCTTTTGTGAATATCAGGCGCATCTAAATCCAAAACAGAAGGTTCAAGTTCCAAATTGACATGCACGTCCTAGTTTTATGCATCTAGGCAAGTATTTAAGGGCAAGCATAAATATTATGGAAGGATGAAATTGCCAAACCGAGGTTTCTAACGTGGGGCGAAGAAGGAAAAAAGTTGTTCATATTCCAAAAAAGAGGTTACCAAAATTCTTCTCATGCCCTAGATGTGGGAAGGAAACAGTCCCTGTAGAGATTTTTCGCGAAGAGGCACGTGCTGTTGCAGGATGTAGCAGTTGTGGATTACAGGAAGAATTCCCAATTAAGCCCGCTCAAGGGGAAGTAGATGTTTACTGTCTGTTTACCGACAAAGTGTATAGTGCAACACGTAGAGCTTCAGAAGTAAATGAAGAAAGTGCCTAGTAAGGCAGGTTAAGCTCATGCTCGGACACATAGAAAGGTCACTAATTGAAAGAATAAAGTCTGAAGGTTCAATTCACTTAACTTTATTGGATCCCGAGAAGATTACAACCGAACAGGCTTCGGAAATTGCTCAGAACTCAAAAGCCAGCGGAACATCTGCCATTATGATCGGAGGGTCCACTTTTGTTTCTCCTTCTCATCTGGATAACGTTATAAAGAGCATAAAAGATACCGTGGATCTGCCTACAATTCTATTTCCTAACAATATAACTGGAATTAGTCGCTATGCTGATGCCATTTGGTTCATGTCTCTCCTAAACTCCGTTGACCCATACTTTTTGGTTGGAGCCCAGATACTCGGCGCGCCTCTTGTCAAGAAATACGGTCTTGAACCCATTTCGATGGGTTATGTAATAGTGGGTGAAGGTGGAACGGCTGGCATAGTCGGTAAGGCAATTCCTGTTCCTTATAATAAACCTGAATTGGCTGCAGCTCATGCTTTGGCTGGTCAATATCTTGGGATGCACTTCATATACCTTGAAGGAGGATCTGGCGCAAAAACACCTGTGCCACCTGAGATGATTCGTGCAGTGAAAAATCTAATAGATATACCTCTTATTGTCGGAGGAGGCATAAGGACAAAAGAAAATGCCTTAATCGCTACGAATGCTGGTGCAGATGTGATTGTTACAGGTAATGTTGTTGAAGGTAGCGACTCCAATCATAGAATCGCCGAAATTATAAGCGGCATAAAGAGAGCTAAATCATAGCACAAATATGTCATTCATGTCTGCTTAAAAGCTTGGCCTTGTTCTTTAATTGTTAGAAAGACAAAATAGATGCGTACAGTACATTTGCATCCAGTGATCCACGTTTGACTGTTGTAATGAGTGAAGATTACCGTTCTTATGTAGAAGGTATGAAAAAGGAATTAGGTCAACTTTACGATATTAGCAACACTGCCCGCAAACGTGGACTTGATCCCTCTCTTGAAACGGAATGTAGAATTGCTCAGGATATCGCCGATCTTGTTGAAGGCCTTGTAGGTCCAAAAGGTGTGGCGCAAAGTATTCGTGAACTCAATACAAAAATGGGCAGAGAAGAACTTGCGTTTAAAATAGTCGAGCAAATCGTTGAGGGAAAATTTGAATCATTAGAGCCTGAGCCCGCGGCAGAGCAGGCTATTCGTACTGCTTTGGCTATTTTCACTGAAGGATTGACTGCTGCGCCAATTCAAGGTGTCGCTCAAGTAAAGATAAAGGCTAATGCTGATAGCTCACGTTATTTGGCGATATATTTTGCAGGACCAATTCGATCTGCTGGAGGGACGGACCAAGCACTAACGCTGGTAATAGGTGATTTTGTTCGTAGATTGCTTGGACTTGATCGCTACAAACCTACTCCAGAGGAAATTTCCAGATTTATTGAAGAATTGAGGTTATATGAGCGTTCTGTCGGAAGATTTCAATACCACATTCCTGACGAAGAGTTGAAAAAAGCTTTAGATCTTCTTCCAGTAGAAGTTACAGGTACAGAATCAGATCCCATCGAAGTTTCATCTTTTAGAAATTTACCCCGCGTGGAGACTAATCGTGTAAGAGGCGGAGCCTTAAGAGTTGTAAATGATGGAATCGTAGGGAGAGCTCTCAAAGTCCACATAATCGTCGATAAACTTGGGTACAAGGGATG